>JBDRTP010000454.1:0-11767 GCA_043823965.1 Chloroflexota bacterium | reverse complement strand
GTGGTGATGGACGAAGGTCAGGTTGTGGCAGATAGGTTGACGATGGAGATTCTGGAAGATGAGAAATTGCTCGAAGCCCACAGGCTGGAGAAGCCGTAGCCGATAAAACGTAACATCCCCCTGTAGCCCCGATATTTTCCTTATAGGGGCCCATCCCAAAAGATTCTTTTGGACGTATAATCAATCAACCCAACCAGCGCGAATCCGTCGCAGCCATTTTCTCGGGAGGGCAGTATGAACACTCGGCGGTATTCCAAATTCCTTGCAGGCCTCGTCACCAGCCTGATACTATTTTCCCTGTTTGTCAGCCCGGCACTGGCCGCCGCGGGCGACACCACGCGCGTCTCGGTTGCTTTCGACGGCACACAGGGGAACGGTATGTCCAGCATTTCTTTCATCTCCGCCGTTGCGTTAAGCAAAGCTGAAAGACTCGCTCCCGAATCCAATTCGTACCATGAGACTCCGATCAGTTCTGGTCCTTCAGATCGGGAGCCCGATGTCGCCGTGGATGTAAGTGGAAATGGGTATGCGGTCTGGGCGGCGAACAACTACGCAGAGATTCGGTTTGCTTTCCTGCCCTCAGGAGGCGAATGGAGGCCATCCGAAGTGGTGGCACCTCTGCAACGTGGCGCTGGTCCAACTTTTCCCAAGGTTGCAGTTGATAGCAGAGGCAACGTTTATGTTGTCTGGATGGATATCCCGTCTGGCGTCGATCCTAACTGCCACTACAACGTTTGCGACTGGGATATCTGGTTTGCTGATCGTCCTAGCAGCGGGGGGTAGACACCCCCAACCCGCGTCAACGACTACGTGGGTGCGACCCGACAAATGTACCCGGAGATCGTGGTCAATTTGAATGGGAACGCACAGGCGATTTGGAAAGATGAGAGGGAAGGTCAATGTAACATCTTCTCCAGTTACCGACCAGAGGGTGGATCGTGGAGCGGGAATGTCAAGGTCAACGACTCGGGGGCTTGTTCTATGGGGACCTGGGGCGAGGCCCTCGGACTTGCTTTGGCCCCCGATGGATATGCATGGGCTGCTTGGGCGGCAGGTTATGTTGGGGGCATACGCGTAGCGCGGCGTCTCGGACCGGGCAGTTGGAGTCCTAGTGAGAGTGCTAGCCCTGACGGACTTGACCCTACTCTGGCAATCGATGGGCAGGGCAATGTGTATGCAGTCTGGGATGAATGGACGGGATCCGCTTGGGAAGTGCACGTTGCCTTCAAGCCTCGAGGTGGCGCCTGGAGCGGAAAGTTTCGTATTGCTCCGGGTCTTGATCCAACTATTGCTGCTACCCAAGCTCCAATCGCCTATGTCGCTTGGTCTGACGACGATATCTTTGGGACCTCATTATCGTTGGGCATGGTCCGTTTCCCTCCAACTAGACTCGACGACGATGCCAGTGGTAGCCCGCAATGGTTTCCATCTGCCGCTATGAATGGGACAGGGAAGTTATTGGTTGTTTGGGAAGACCATCGAGGCGGTGTCGCAAGAATCTATGGGATCACGGCAACACTTCCTTTCCTTGATTTGCCTATTCAATATACCAATTTTTCGGTAGCAGCAAACGGTAATATTGGCGGCAACAATCCGGGGCGCGTGAATTCATGGTTTGACCATCAGTATCCCACTTACAATAGCCCCCCTAACAATCAGTATCCTGGTCTGCTAAGATGGGACGGTAGGTTCTTCCCTAATCCCACGAATATTGGAGAAGGATGGTACGATGGGCACAGTGGAATAGATTTTCAACGGAAACAAACCAACGAGCAAGTCTTTGCTGCCGCCAATGGAACAGTTTTTGGTGTGGTCAATAATTGCGGTGGATGCACTACTGGTTATGGGAATCGCGTTTGGATCAATCATGGCAATGGCTATGCAACACTTTACGGTCATCTAAACATAGTGTCGGTTACAAATGGCACAGTCATTACAGACCGCATCGCCCAACCCTTGGGAAGAATGGGCAGTACAGGCTACGCTACAGGCACCCATCTGCACTTTGGTCTTTACTACGACCAAAACGGAGATGACCAATGGTCAGAAAGTGAAGCAGTTGATCCTTATGGATGGCAGGGAGCCACGAATGATCCCTGGAGTGTTCCCAGCAGATATCTTTGGATCCACCCACTTTCCGCTCGACAACAGATCAATAATTCAGGCGGCAGTGTCTCCGCTCCGTCTGGAAATTCAGCCGTAACTGTTCCAGCCGGTGCAGTCGTTAGTCCTGTGACGCTGGAATTGTGGGATACCCCGCCCGTTGCGGGCGCATCTGCTACATTGCGTTCAACTGGCAACTCTTTCTGGATGCGCGTATTGGAATGGCTGACTGGAGGTAGCAGCCCTTCGCTCATGGCAAGCGCTTCGACGAATAGTTTTGACGTGCCAGTTACAGTTACCGCTAATTTCGACTCAGCCTCAATGCCCCATCTTGATACCAGCCAGTTGACAATCAACCAATGGGATGAAGCAGGTCAAGCATGGGTTGCTTTATTACCAACTACTCTAGATACAGTGAATCAACAAGCCTCTGCCCAAACCAGCCAGCCAGGTAACTTTGACTTGCAAGCGCCATTAGTTTGCCCGGCCGATACCCTCGAGCCCAACGATAATTACGATGGTGCCAGCGTTGTACAAACCGATGGAACGTTGGTGAGCAATCTGTTCGACATTGCCCAGGACGAAGATTGGTTCAAGTTTGACGCAACAGCAGGGACCGAATATGCCATCCAAACAACGAACCTGACTGCTGGCGTAGATACTGCTTTAGAAATCTATGATACGAATGGTGTGACCTTGCTTGCGTCAGATAATAATGGTGGAGGCGGCAAAGCGTCTCGCTTGGTATGGCAAGCACCGCAAAGTGGGACATATTTCCTCAGGGTGAGCCAGGCGGCGGGAAGTGCCTATGGTTGCAGTGCAACGTATCAGATCAGTGCCAACCAAGTTTATTCAATTTTCCTGCCAATGATCTTGAGGTAACTCCACTCCAACACTTGAAATTTGCACGAACCGCAAACATCCCACACGAAATAAGCCCGGGGGTGCATATCCAACTGGGGCCAAGTGTGATTGTGCGTTTTGAAATTTAAACCTCCGCACTATTGCACACGGAGTCCGAAGTCTCCCGACTTCGGCGTTCCTGCAACCTCCAACGTCAGGAGACGTTGTATTCCATTTTCATCCTTCGTGGTGAACCCTGTTCATGACAACTTCTCATTAAAATGGGGGAAGGGCTGAATACTGAGAGGATGAGCATACGGCACCGGGGAAAAAACAGGCCAAAATTTATCATAAAAAATAGCTGCTCGTGTGAATTTTTGTTGTTTTTTGTGAAAGAAGGGCTTATACTATAGATCCTTTAAGCTCTCTTTATGGTTTGCTGACCTAATCAATGAACGTGTCATCTCACTGAGTCAAAACTAACACCGTTGAGAAGAGACTATGCGACCCCTTGATAACATTCGGATTTTAGATATAACCCGCGCCATGGCAGGCCCATACTGCACGATGATGTTGGGAGATTTGGGTGCAGATGTGATCAAAGTAGAACGGCCTGATAGCGGGGACGAAAGCCGTGGCTGGGGGCCGCCCTTTGTAGGCGAACCGTATGGCCCCTACCCAGGCGAATCCGCTTATTTTATTGCTGCCAACCGCAATAAACGCAGCCTGACGGTCAATATACAAACCCCAGAAGGGCAAGAGATCATCCGCCAACTGGCGTGTATCTCGGATGTGCTGGTTGAGAACTATCGCAGCGGTGTTTTAGACCAGATGGGACTGGGGTATCCCGATTTGCATAGCTTGTACCCCAAATTAATCTATTGCTCGATCAGCGGTTATGGACGCACCGGCCCTTTTGCTGAGCGCCCCGGTTATGATGCGATTCTCCAGGCCGAGGGCGGAATGATGAGTATCACCGGGCCGGTGGATGGGCCTCCATCGAAAGTAGGCATTCCTATTATTGATATCACCTCCGGGATGTTTGCAGCTACCGCAATCCTGGCGGCCTTGCATGCCCGCGATCTCACGGGGGAGGGGCAACTGGTAGACATCTCCCTTTTCGATTCGCATATCGCGCTCCTGGCAAACGCAGCCTCCAACTATTTGGTCGGGGGAGAGCCGCCTCGCCGTTCAGGTAACGCCCATCCAAATGTCGCCCCATACGAGGCATTTCTTGCTCGCGATGGCTGGTTCGTATTGGGTGCAGCCAACGAGCGGCAATGGGGATTATTATGTGACATGCTTGGCCGTCCAGATATGAAAGCCGACAGCCGTTTTGCCACCAATGGGGAACGGGTTGCCAACCGTGAGGCGTTGGTTGATGAACTCAATAAAATCTTTTCTCACCGGGATGCCAATGACTGGCTTGCCGATTTGATCAAAGCTGGTCTTCCCTGCGGCCCCATCAATTCACTTCCAGAAGTCTTTGCCCACCCCCAGTCACAGGCGCGTGATATGATTCTAGAGTCCGAGCACCCAACTGCCGGTACGGTACGGCTGACGGGCTTCCCCTACAAATTGTCCCAAACCCCGGCAGAAATCCACAGACCGCCGCCGCTGTTGGGTGAGCACACCGAAGAAGTGCTTACAGGTCTATTAGATTACTCACATGCGGGCGTGGCGTCATTGCGGGACAAAGGGGCAATATGAAATTACCGCTCAACATTTGCCTTGATCGCGCAAATCTTTTCACCGCAGAGCACGCGGAGAGCGCAGAGTTTTTCCTGTGTTTTCTCTGCGCAGCACCTACTCGGCGCGAACTCTGCGGTCTCTGCGGTGAATACTTTGGTTGCGGCTGGAGGCCGCGCTATGACATTCATCAAAGCTGAAATACGATCGGGTGCTTATTATGACTCCGTAGTGCTGATGCATTTGCAGCGTTCCCTGTCAGAGCAACCCGGTGTTTTAGATGCAGGGGTAGTGATGGGAACGGATGCCAATAAGGATGTCCTTGCACAGAGTAACTTGCTTGTATTGGAGGCTGAGGGGGCTGGAGCCGATGATCTGATTATTGTTGTCAAATGTAAAGACGATCTTTCGGCTCAGACTGCTCTTGGGAAGGTGGATGAACTTATCGCGGCTCGCCGAAGCGGAGGCGTGGATAAAGAATACCGCCCCAAGAGTTTGGAATCCGCGGTAAACAGCTTGCCCGCTGCCCAGTGGGTGCTAGTCTCCGTCCCAGGGCGGTACGCTGCGGGTGTGACCCGCCAGGCTTTGGGATTAAATAAGCATGTCTTCCTCTACAGTGACAATGTCTCTTTGCAGGACGAGATCGCTTTGAAACGAGAGGCTGCCAGGAAGGGCCTGCTGGTTATGGGGCCTGACTGTGGCACAGCCATTGTCAATGGGGTTGGATTGGGGTTCGCCAACAAAGTTCGGCGCGGGCCGATTGGCATCGTCGCGGCCTCGGGAACCGGCTTGCAGCAAGTCTCTGTTCGCATCCACCAGATGGGCGGGGGCCTCACCCATGCCTTCGGCACCGGCGGGCGTGACCTCTCTGAGGATGTGAATGCCATCACAGCCCGTCAGGCCCTTGATCTGATGAGCCGCGATCCTGATACAAAAGTGATCGTCCTGGTTTCCAAGCCGCCCTCACCCAAAGTGGCCGATGATCTGGTTAAAGCTGCCCGTCTAACCGGAAAGCCAGTGGTCGTGGATTTCATCGGTTACGCCACTGCCTCCCGCCAGATAGACAATATCTACTTTGCTACAACCTTTGATGAAACCGCTGAGTTGGCCGTCAAGCTGGCCTCAGCCCACGATGGTAAAGATCATGAGATGGGGTTGGATATCTCGAAATTTGCACTGGGCCAGCGCTATTTGAGGGGTCTTTTCTCCGGCGGTACATTGGCTTATGAAGCATTACTCATTTTGCAGAACTATTTGCCAGCAGTTTACTCGAATGCTCCCCTGAATAAAAAACTCCGCCTGGTTGACTCTCTGGTCAGTCAGGAGCATTCCATTATTGATCTGGGTGAAGATGAATTTACCGTGGGACGGCTGCATCCAATGATGGATAACGACTTGCGCATCCGGCGGCTGGAGAAAGAGGCCAGTGACCCGGAAGTGGCGGTTATCTTGTTGGACGTGGTTTTGGGCTTCGGCGCTCATCCAAACCCGGCCAGCGAGCTGGCTCCCGCGATTGCAAAAGCCCGCAAAATTGCAGAAGATGGCGGGCGTTATCTCGAGGTTGTGGCTGTCGTTTCAGGGACGGATGAAGACCCCCAGGATATGACCGCCCAAATCCAGATGCTCGAAGAGTCCGGCGCAGTCGTGGAGACTAGCAATGATGTTGCGGCTCGTTATGTGGGCCGGTTGTTGCGAACCATGGGGGAAAAAGATGCAAGGGCCGCTGAACACCTGATGGTAGATGTCGATCTCTCCGCACTCAAACAACCTTTAGCAGCCATCAATGTTGGCCTGGAATCTTTCACCGAGAGCCTTGCGGCACAAGGGGCTGAGGTTATCCAGGTCGACTGGCGGCCCGCGGCGGGTGGCAATGAGAAGCTCGTGGCCATCCTGGAACGAATGAAAAGTAAGTAAAAGGATAGATTATGAAAGAATTTGTCGCTGCTTGTGTGCAAATCGCGATCACCCCAAATGATGTCCAGGCGAATGTTGACAAGGGAGTTGTTTGGTTGAAAAAGGCGGTCTCAGAGTATGGCGCCGAATTGGTCGTATTTCCTGAGACGGTAACCACAGGCTATGAGACTGGTCTCAGTGCGGAGGAATTGTGGGACCTTGTCGATGATGTTCCGGGTCGGATAACTCACGATATTCAGGAAGCGGCGAAGGCGCTGGGAGTACACGTTGTTTGGTCATCCTACCGGCGCGCGGGTGAACGTGGTTTTGTATACAATTCGTCAATACTGATCGGCCCCAATGGGGAAATCATTGGTATATATGATAAAACCCATCCTGCCCCGTGGGAACGTCGCGATAAAGGCGGTTGGGCGGAGGTCGGTAATCGCGCTGATGTGTTCGAGACAGCCCTGGGTAATATTGGCATGATCATTTGCTATGACGGCGACTTTCCGGAGCTATCGCGATTGCTGGCCGTAAAAGGAGCCGATATAATTGTCAGAGCATCTGCTTTCCAGCGGAGCTATGATATTTGGTATATCACCAATGCCGCCCGTGCTTACGATAATCATGTTTATATAGTTGCCAGTAATTTAGTGGGGCCGGACGCTTGTGGAAATTACGGCTTCGGTCATAGCATGATCGTAACCCCCATCGCCTGGCGACTGGCTCAGGCTCGCGGCACTGAAGAAATCATCGCTGCTAAACTCGACCCTGACCCGCTACGCTACGTGACCTGGGGGAGTAAAAGCCCCCAGGTATTCGACCATTTACAAGACCGAAACCTTGCCTTGTACGAGGAGATTTTGAAAGAGGCGCGCTCTCGATTCGAAATCGGGAAACGCTCATCAAAAAAAGAGTAAAATATTACTCTTGGAAAACTATGCACAGCACCTACTCGGTCACAACCGCGAAGATTTTTGGACGCGGACAAGCGCGGAGGAACGCGGATAGAAAAAAGAAAAAACCGCGTTTGTCCGCGTCCATCCGCGTCCTATAAAAATTTGGTTGCGGCAGGATGCCGCGCTATGAAAAACTACACAAAAAGGATACACTCATGGATATCGAAAAAGCGAATACTGAAGCTACCCAGCGCATGATGGAAGCCCGGCCCGTTTTGGTGGGGATGGGCAAAGCCATAGATGTCATCCCAGGGATGCGCGAGAACCTGCTCTTGCACGCCGGCCCTCCCCTGACCCTTCGGGGTGCCCCCAAGGGCGAGGCCTGGGAACGGGCCTCCGGGCCTATGCGAGGTGCCATCACCGGGGCGTTGATTTTCGAGGGCAAAGCCAAAGACATGGACGAGGCTCAGAAACTGGTCGAGTCCGGTGAAATCGAGCTTGAGCCTTGTCACCATCACCAGGCTGTCGGCCCGATGGCTGGGGTCACCTGCGCATCCATGTCGGTCTATATTCTCGAGAATAAAACTCATGGCAACAGGACTTACTCTAACCTGAACGAAGGCTATGGCAAGGTGCTGCGTTATGGCGCTTACAGCGAAGAAGTATTAGATCGTCTGCGCTGGATGGAAGATGTCATGGCTCCGGTTCTGGGCAAGGCTATCGAGTTGAGCGGCGGGATCGATATCCGCGCCCTATTAGCTGAAGCCCTACATATGGGCGACGAAGGGCATAACCGCAACAAAGCCGGTTCGATCCTGTTTACGGCCAAATTAGCCCCATTCATTGCCCAGGCATCCCCTAACCCCGAGGTAGCCGCGAACATCTTGAAAGCCCTGGGTGATAATGCCCTCTGTGTCCTCAATCCGGTCATGGCGGCCTGTAAAGGCATGGCAGACGCCGGTCATGGGATCGAGGGCAGCACGATCGTGACCGTAATGGCCCGTAATGGCACCGATTTTGGCATCCGTGTCAGCGGGTTGGGTGATCGTTGGTTTACGGCTCCAGTGGCGGTTCCCAAGGGCCTCTACTTCCCCGGTTTCACCGAAGCAGATTCCAGCGGCGATATCGGCGACAGCACAATCACTGAGACGGCTGGGATTGGCGGTTTTGCCATGGCCAGCGCGCCCGCCATCGTCACCTTTGTCAGCGGCACGCCTAAGGATGCCATCAACGCAACGTTAGAGATGTATGAAATTACCTGTACGGAGCACAAGTTTTTCACCATCCCGCCTCTGGACTTCCGAGGCACGCCAACCGGCATCGACATCCGTAAAGTCGTGGAAACCAACATTACCCCGCGGGTCAACACCGGCATCGCTCACAAAGATGCTGGCGTCGGCCAGGTTGGCGCGGGGCTCGTCCGCCCGCCGATGGAAATGTTCCATGAGGCGTTGCTGGCTTTTGCGGATAGGTATGGGTTTTAGAAAAGGAACAAACACATGAACCGCGAACAACTCATCAAAACCCTAAACAGCGCCAAATGGAACGACCTGACACAAGCGTTGAGCATCTTTACGCCGCCTTATCCTGGTGAGATGTCGTTACAGGTGCACTTCTTCAAACGGCTGACCGGCGCATACGGTGGCGGTCCGGGTGCCAACGGACAGTTGATCGAATGGAGTAATAACACCGGTACACACCTGGTGGGGCCGCGTGCTTTCCATTCTGGAGCCCGCGCCATCGCCGATATCCCCCTGACAGATCTATGCGGGGAGGGCGTGATTGTAGATATTTCCGATGCCGTCTCAGATTACAGCCTGTATACGCCGGAAATGATTACTGCGCGCGCAGAAGTCAAGCCGGGTGACATCCTGATCATTAACACCGGTTACCACAAATATGGTTGGGATCAGCCAGATGTCCCCAATCCAGACGCCCAAGGCGGTATCGAGAATAAGGAGTTCGGCTACTACCTGCGCCACCCGGGGCCTTCACCGGAATTCTTCCAGTGGGCACTGGACATGAGACTCAAGCTGATTGGTGTGGATTGTGGCAGCGCCGAGCACCCGATGAACACCAACCTGCGCTACATGCACACCCGCGAATTCGATAAAGCCGAAGCGAAGCTCAAAAAAACCCACGGCGTAACCTGGAATGAGCTTTACCCCCAAGAGGGGTATCACGAACTGACGCATATCACCATGCCCAAAGCCGGGTTGCTGTTAGCCGAGTCGCTGGGGGGCCAGATCGATGCCCTCAGCAACCAGCGCGCCTGGATTATGGTCCATCCGATTCCCTTCATGGAAGTCGAGTCAGCCTGGAGCCGGGTGGTGGCCTTGCAGGCCCCAGCCGGGATGAGCGAAGCTGAGTTCCTCGAGATCATGGGCGCGATGGAGATGTTGGACATGACGCTGCCTTTCAGTGTGCAGTCGCCTCAATGGGCCAACTATGTGCCCTTGAGCGTCAACTACACCAAACGGGTGGGCGGGCAATATTTTGGTCTGGGACGCAACAACGCCCACTGCCGGGCCAGCTTCCACCTGGCCAGCCACATGGATGGCGAGAAACACTTTCACACAGGCGGGCGCACCATCGGGCAGACACCCTTCGAGCATTGGTTCGGCCCTGGAGCGGTCGCCGACATTTCCAGCCTGGTCAGCAATTCCAGTGTTTACACCCCGGAGATGATCGAGAAAGTGGTCGAGGTGCGCAAAGGCGATATCCTGATCGTCAAAACCGGCTATCACCAATACGGCTGGAACAGCCCCGACTCCGACGAATTCCGTTACATGATCAAGCACCCCGGCCCATCGCCAGACTTCGCTGATTGGTGTATCGAGAAAGATATCAAATGGCTGGCTGTGGACTGTGTGGCTATGGAACACCCCATGAACACCATCCAGCGTCTCTGGCATCCCAAGACCTTCGCAGAGGCCAACCAGAAACTGATCGATACCTACGGCAAAGATTGGGATGAGATGTACCCGCTGGATAAGTATTACCAGGACATGCACCTGAATCTCTTCCCCAAGACCATCATCCACGCCGAGAATTTAGGCGCAGACCTGGCCCACATGGACAGCGGGCGCTATTTTATCGGTTGTTTCATCCAAAAAGCAATGGAGCTTGAATCTTGCTGGGCACGTTTTGTTGCTTTCAAAGAAGGCAGTTAATGCTCAGACTGACAGGTTTTCGCGAAAACTTGTCGGTTTTTTTCGACTATGATCCTTGTTGGAGATATAATCGAGTTGGGCGGCTTATGCACCACCCATAAACATTTCACCTAGAAGAGCGAGGCACTATGGAAGAACGTTTTACGGCGCAAATGTATGTTGACTACCACACAAAACAGAAGGGGATTAGTGTTACCGATATTGGGGTCGCGCCTATTGTAGTCATCGCTTGGGGTCTGAAAGTGTTACAGTCCCTTGCCGAAACAGTTGATGCACAACGTTGCCCCCATTGGTTCTATCATGATCGCAATCCGCTGTACACAGGCGAAATACACGGACAACGGGTTTCTTTCCTTCTAGCACCCGTTGGCGCGCCCGGCACGGTGATGATGATGGAAGAGTTAATTGCCTGTAGCGCACAAGTACTTCTCGGCCTCGGATTGGCTGGCAGTTTACAGCCGACGGCCCCCATAGGCACTATGTTAGTTCCCACTGCGTGCATTCGTGAGGAGGGCACGTCTTTGCATTACTTGAGCCCAGAGATTCCTGTCACTCCAGATAAAGAATTAGTCGAGTTACTTCAAGCAAGCGCCCAGGCGGAAGGGGTAAATCTGATCTCTGGTCCGGTTTGGACTACGGACGCGCCTTATCGCGAATTACGCAATAAGATAGAGGCTTATCGCAAGCAAGGTATTTTGGGCGTTGACATGGAAACGTCGGCGATGTATGCCCTTGGGCAATTTCGGAGTGTCAAGGTGGGTAATTTACTAATCGTTAGTGATGAATTATGGCATGAGTGGAACCTGGCCTTTCAGTCGGTAGAACTTCAAAGAGCGAGCACTCTAGCACAGCGTATCATATTGCGTTGTTTGTCAAGCAACATTCCACTCTAGAAGTATAAGGCCGCCCAACAAGCGCTTCCAGCCGACCGCCTTCGGCGCGGGTATGCGTGTGCCACTCGCCAGCCATCGCTCTGGTTGTTGAAGCGAGTCTTGCCAGAGTCGGCGGCGGCTGAAGCGCGTGCCGTTGGGCGCGTGAGTTGAAAGTACATTACCAAACCAGTGAAAATCTGGTCTGTGCCGCTCCGTAGCGGTGCAGTACCGTAGGCCTCAAAGTACCCAGGTGCGCCCCGCAAGGGACGTTCGCGAAGTGGGCAAGCCAGGG
>JBDRTP010000453.1:0-3939 GCA_043823965.1 Chloroflexota bacterium | reverse complement strand
GGGCGGGCGGACTCGGCCTTGGGCAGGCTGAGGGTCAGCAGGCCGTCGGTGATCTTAGCAACGACCTTGTCGGCCTCCACCGGGGTGGACAGGCGCAGGCTGCGACGGAAAGAACCGTGCGGCAACTCGCGCATCAGATATTCGCTCTCGTCTTTTTTGAACTCGCCTTCGATGCTGACCACATCATCCAGGATCTGGATGTTGAGGTCGCTGGCCTTCAGGCCAGGCACCAGCGCGCTGAGGACGAACGCCTCATCTTCGCCGCGGACATCCACGGCCAGGGCGAAATCTTTATCAGTTTCACAATGGGCGGGTCTGGACCAGCGGCGGGCCATGTGGTATGGGTAAGGGTAACGCCGAAGGCCTACTCGGGAGAAAGTCATTTTTTATCTCCTTTTTTTATCATCGCTTACGATATTGGCCTTATCTTATCCGGTTTGTATAAGAATCCTGAAAGTGGAAAGTAGATTTTGTGTTAGAGGAATCCAAAAGATGTATATAATGGTAGCCAGTAGGCTACCATAATCGGACTATGCAAAAACGCTTGATTTACGTGGTATTTGTGGCCGGCGCGCTGATAGGTGGCGGATATTTTCTTTACCGGACTCTACGACCCTCGCTGGCGCGTTCGGCGCGTGTGGTGGAATGGATCCGCAATCCGCCGAGTAGGCCTTCGGCAATGAGCTGGAGATTCGCAATACGCTGGATCCGTCGCCGTATTTGGGGTTGACGTTGAATGCGCGCCAGAGTGATGGGCAGGTGGTGGTTTGCCGAAGGCCTACTCGGCGAGAAATGATGTAAAACGTGATACGTGAAACGTGAGAACTATCCTGGAATTCGTCGGTCGGGCTCCCAAAGTGCCACGAAGTGGTATGCCCGACGCAAAACGTAATGCGCCGAAGGCCTACTCGGTAAAACGTAAGGAGGTGGAATGGGTGATTTCACGGATAAGGTTGTTTTAGTAACCGGCGCGGGGAAGGGCACGGGGCGCGCCATTGCCGAAGCCTTTGCGGCGCGCGGCGCGCTCGTTGCCGCAAACGATGTCACGCCGATCAACCTGGACGAGACGGTGGCGGGCATCACCGCTTCCGGCGGGCGCGTGCGGGCTTACGTGGAGGACGTGGCCAAGAAGATGCCCGTGCAGACGCTGGTCAACGCCGTGCAGGACGAATGGGGTCGCATTGACATCCTGGTCAACTGCGCTGAGGTCGAGCCGCGCGCCTCGCTGCTCGAGATGGACGATTGGGACTGGCAACGCACCCTGGACGTCAACCTGACCGGGACGTGTTTGCTGTTGCAGACTGTGGGACGCGTGATGCGCGCCCAGGGCGGCGGGGTGATGGTCAACCTGGGGGCGCGGGCCAAGGCTCCCGACCGAGTAGGTGCTGCGCAGAAACGAGCGGCGTACTTGGCCAGTAAGGCCGGGCTGGTCGCCTTGACGGAACAGGCGGCGGGTGAATTAGCCGCGGATAATATCCGCGTATATTTAGTTGCTCCAGGAAAGGGAGAGAATGTGGTCGAAAAGGTCATTTCACTGGCAGAGGCGGGTTGCCCATCTCGTAGGAGGTAAAAATGGAGAAATTACTGGAATACCGTCAGCGTTTTCTGGACAAACTGTCCGCCGCTCCGGATGAACTGCGCGCCGCCATGCCGGGGATACGCGATCCGCACGCTCCGCTGGAAGAGGCTGGCTGGAATTTGCACCAGGTCCTCGTTCACATGCGCGACGTGAATGCCCAAGTCTACCCGCCGCGCTTGTACCGCATCCTAAACGAAGAGAATCCCACCTTCGAGAACTTCGATGGGGATGTGTGGATGGCGGCGCATTATGATCCGAATGAGCCGCTGGAGGCGATACTGGCGGAATTTGCCCGCCAGTGCGCCGACGCAGCCGACCGATTGCGCAGTCTACCGGCTGAGGCCTGGAGCCGCCCAGGCACACATCCAGCCTATGGTACGCACAGCCTGGGATGGTGGGCGGAGCGGATGCTGGCGCATATCGAAGAGCATTTGGCGCAACTTCAGCGAGGAAAACCCGTGTAAAATGATAACCGAGTCGGGGTAGGGCAGGTTTCCATACCTGCCGTTTCCATACCTGCCATTGTTTGGCGGCTACGGAAAGTCGCCCTACGAAGGTCTCAACACGGAAGAAACACTCAAAGATACTATGATCCGATAAGTTATGAAGGAGAGCCATGTCATACACATCCATTTTGACCGAAACCCGCGGACGCGTTGGATTGATCACTCTCAACCGTCCAGAGGCGATGAACGCCCTGAACGGCACGCTGCTGTCTGAATTGATGGCTGCGCTCTCGGCCTTTGACGCTGACGACAATATTGGCGCAATGCTCATCACCGGCAGCGGGCGCGCCTTTGCCGCCGGCGCGGATATCAAAGCGATGGCCGAAGCCACGGCGGTCGAGATGCTGACCGGAAGTTTCGTTGAATCGTTCGACGGCATCCGCAAAATCAAAAAGCCGGTCATTGCGGCGGTCTCCGGCTATGCATTGGGCGGCGGCTGCGAGCTGGCCATGTCCTGCGACATGATCGTCGCCTCCGAGACGGCCAAATTCGGCCAGCCGGAGGTGACCATCGGCGTGATTCCCGGCGCGGGCGGGACTCAGCGGTTGACGCGCGCGGTCGGCAAGGCGCTTGCGATGGAGATGGTGCTGAACAATAGGACTCTCTCTGCTGCCGAGGCCCTGCAATATGGGCTGGTCAACCGTGTCGTACCACGGGAGCGCTACCTGGACGAGGCGCTGGCGCTGGCTACTGAAATTGCCGGGCGCGCCCCGTTGTCGCTACAACTTGGGAAAGAAACTGTGAACAAAGCCTTTGAATTATCCTTGAGCGAGGGATTGGAGGCTGAACGCAGGGCATTTTATATGCTCTTTGCCACCGAAGATCAAAAGGAAGGCATGAAGGCGTTTGTTGAAAAGAGAAAGCCTGATTGGAAAGGAAAATAATATTCCACGTGTCATTGCGAGCGACCGAAGTGAGCGAAGCAATCTCCTGGCCTGAGATGAGATTGCTTCGCCGCCTTGTCTTTCGACTGCGCCACGCTCCGCTCAGGACGGCGGCGGCTCGCAATGACGCATGGTGGCGAAGATGACCACGTGGCCGAGCGACTACATGACTACGAAACTGCAACATTTACTGGTGGGATTACGCTCGCTGAAACTTGATGGCAAGCCAGTCATTGCTCACGCGTCCCTCTCGGCATTTGGACAAGTTCTGGGTGGCTCTGAGACGCTGGTCAGCGCACTGTTGGCGGTCTTCGATTCTGTGGTCATGCCGGCGTTTACCTATAAAACCATGATCATCCCGCCCTCCGGGCCGGAATACAATGCCATACCCTACGACTCAGGCTCAGACGCCAACCGCATGGCCGAGTTCTTCGACCCGAAGATGCCCGCCGACCCGCTGATGGGCATCCTGGCGGAGGCACTCCGTAAACATCCGAACGCGCGACGCTCGACGCACCCCATCTTGTCTTTTGCCGGCGTCGATGCCAGGACTGCTCTTGCGGCCCAGACACTTTCTGAGCCGTTTGCGACTATTGACGCGTTGGTGAAGAAAGATGGATGGGTGCTCTTGCTGGGGGTGAATCAGACCGTCAATACCAGCATCCATTATGCCGAGAAACTGGCCGGACGGAAGCAGTTCACTCGCTGGGCGCTGACGCCGCGCGGGGTGCGCGCATGTCCTGGTTTTCCGGGCTGCTCGGCGGGATTCCAGTCCATTGCGCCGGATATCGAGCGGTATGCGCGCCAGGCCAGGGTTGGGGAAGCGACAGTGCAGGCTGTGCCGCTGAAGAGGTTGGTCAGGGTAGTAGTCGAGCGTATAAAAAGCGACCCGCTGGCCTTATTGTGCCAGCGGGAAGATTGCGAACGATGTAATGCGATCCGCATCCATCATGCAGCGGGATAATCCCCG
>JBDRTP010000452.1:0-2434 GCA_043823965.1 Chloroflexota bacterium | reverse complement strand
TTCGACGCCCAGACCGACGACGCCCGCCTGGTGTTGCGTGTAATTTTGGAAGCGACAAAGGACGGCGCGCTGGCGCTGAACTATGCCCGTGTGGAAGGCTTGCTCAAAGCCGGTGGCCGCGCTTGCGGCGTGGCGGTGCGGGACTGCTCGACGGATGGCTCGCAGCGGCGCCTGGCGCCGGGTTCCGCCCGATCAGGTGCTGCGCATAAAACAGCCGAAGTCCGCGCCCGGGCCGTGATCAACGCCACGGGCGCCTGGGCGGACGAGTCACGGGGACAGGTCGGGGGTCGGGCGCGCTTGCGGGTCTTGCGCGGTAGTCACATCTTCTTCCCATCGAACATACTCTCGCTGACGCGCGCCGTCACCTTCCTGCATCCCCAAAACGGACGCCCGGTCTTCGTCGTGCCCTGGGAGGGCGTGACCCTGGTCGGCACCACCGACGTGGATCACGCGGCCGCGCCGGCGACCGACCTGCGCATCAGCCAGGCGGAGGCCGCCTACCTGATGGAAGCGGTGACGCACGCATTCCCCGGCCTGGGGCTTTCCCTGGCGGACGTGCAGTCCACGCTGGCGGGGGTGCGGGCGGTGGTGGATACGGGCAAGGCCAACCCATCGAAAGAGTCGCGTGAGTCCGTCTTGTGGAACGAAGCCGGCCTGCTGACGGTCAGCGGCGGCAAATTGACCACATTCCGCTTGATGGCACAGCAGGCATTGCGGGCGATACGTCCCGTGCTGCCGGAGCATGAGCGGCTGGGAAAAGAGATGCGCGTGCTCGATCCTCTGCCGGAGGAGATGAAAGTCTGCGGGCAGTTGGAAGCATCCATGCGATTGCGGCTGGTGGGACGTTACGGAAGCGAAACCTGTCATCTGATGGATGCCGCGCAAGATGGGGAGTTGAAGCCAATCGGCGAAAGCCCTTCAGTGTGGGCTGAATTGCGCTGGGCGGCGCGCGCCGAGGGCGTGGTTCATCTGGATGACCTGCTGGCGCGCCGCCTGCGGCTGGCGATTAACCTGCCCGGCGGCGGGTTGAACGAGATGGCCAGGATCCGCGCCATCGTTCAGCCGGAGTTGGGCTGGGATGACGCCCGCTGGGAAGAGGAGGAAAAGAGGTATCGGGAATTGTGGCAGGGGTATTATTCGCCGCCGTAGGATTCGAGACCTCCGAGGTCTGAGAGACCTCGGAGGTCTCACGGTAAAGGAACCTGTTATCTCGGAGAAAACGGGTTCCTGGCGGCCCGGAGGTCTCGCGCCAGCAAAGTGATAAAATAGCAGCGGAGGAGAGATGCTTATGACGACCGAACTGCTCGAATGGGTCAACGCCTATCTCGAAAAAGACGAGGAAATCATCGTCCCCATCAAGAAGATGTGGAATGAGTGGCGCGCCGCGCACGAAGAACCATCGCTGGAAGAATTCACCGCCGCTGCGCTGGCCGACCCGCGCAACGAGGCCGGACGCGGCGTGGATCACAATGATGGCATGGAATGGATGCCGCCGCAGGAACTGGCCGAGTACGAGCGGGATATGGAAGAAAAAGGCTTCTTTTCCGGCCCGCGCGTGAAATTGAAATCGCGTGAGATCACGCTCGAACACATCACCCGTATGATAAAGAAACACAACGAGCGTATGGAATGGGCGCTCAATCAGGCACGCGAAGTCATGCCTGATGATATCAGCGAGCCGCAGGAGGGGGAACTGATTGACCTGATCGAGAAGGTCAAGGAATTCCGCAAAGAGTTGCGGAAATTAGGGCTGGAAGCCGAAGACGAGGACAAAAAATAACATGCACATCCTGGTCACCAACGACGACGGGGTGCAGGCGCCCGGACTGCTGGCGTTGGCGCAGGCGATGAGGGTGCTGGGTAAGGTCACCATCTTCGCGCCCGACCGCAACTGGTCGGCCTCCGGGCACGTCAAGACCCTCGACCGGCCGCTGCGGGTCCGGGAAGTACGCCTGGCGGACGGCAGCGCCGCCTACTCCTCGGACGGAGCGCCGTCCGATTGCGTTGCCCTGCCGTTGATGGGGTTTGTCGAAGAAAAGATTGACGTGGTGGTGGCGGGCATCAATCCCAACGCCAACATCGGCCACGACGTGACCTACTCCGGCACGGTGACGGCGGCCATGGAGGCGGTCATCACCGGCGGCGTGCCGGGCATTGCCATCTCACTGGATGCGCCGGAATATCACAGCGGCGCGCTGGATTACAGCACGGCCGCCTCGGTGGCGCGGCGCGTGGCGGCGAAGGTGCTGGCGGAAGGATTGCCCGAGGGTGTGCTACTCAACGTCAATGTGCCTTATTTGAAAGAAAATGAACTCAAGGGATTGATGGTCACCCGCCAGGGACTGCGCCTCTATCGTGACACACTGGAGCGCCGTCTCGACCCGCGCGGGCGTCCTTATTACTGGATCGGAGGCGAGGCTCCCACCGGCGTGGA
>JBDRTP010000451.1:0-5157 GCA_043823965.1 Chloroflexota bacterium | reverse complement strand
TCGGCAGTCGGCCCGGCGATGAGCATGTTCAGGTTGGCCTGCGCCTGGGCGCGCTGGATCTTGAGCAGGGTTTCGTCCAGGCGCGCCAGCGGTTGTCCGGCGGTGACACGCTCGCCCTCCTCGACCAGCACTTCGACCACCCGGCCACCGACTTCAGGAGCCAGGCTCACCGTGCGGGCTTCGATGACGCCGGTCGCCTCCAGGGGTTCGCTCCCCGAAGCCGCCTGGGCTTGCGATTGCCACAGCCAGAAACCGCCGGCAGCGACTACCACGGCGAGAATCAGGCCAATAATGAGATTTTTTGTGTTCATGGTTTACACTCCTTTATGATGATCCATTTTACTTGTACGCTGAACGCATAGAACGCAGATGATGTTGCTCTACACTTGATTTGCTCAATCTTTGGATTTACGTAGCTATGCACTCAATAGTGATTCTTATCTTCTTAGAAGCAATTTTGGTGTTCTTTGAGCATATCGTTGATACTCAAACCCATAGCGACCAATAAGATACCTCTCTTCCAACGAGATCACAGGATAGATAAATAAAGCCCATAGACCTAGCAGCAATAGAAGACTTGTCGCTCCTGTGATAAGAAACAAACCAATAATACAAATCGGTTCTGATAGATATTCAGGATGCCTGGTATACGCATAGATGCCATCCGTGACCGGGGAGTTCAACCTGCTTTCCAATTCTGGCATGGCGACCGTCCGGTACTTCCAGCCGATCTTCCTGGCCATGGTATACCAAATCAGGAAAGTGACGCCCAGGAGCAGGATTCCAAGCCAGGTGCTCAGCCATGGGAGGCCGATTTGCCACGAAACGAGTAGTTGACGTCCCAAGATTGAAAGCGCGATCGTTGTCGAGAAAACCCCCACATATCCCAGGAGCGTCGTGGCAGGAGTCGGGATGCGGTCTGGATGCTGCTGAAGATAGGGTGCGACAAATTTAAATCCTACCCATCTGAACGGGATCAAGGGCACCCAAAAAGCAAACGCCAGGATCACCAGGCCTGCTTTGCCGTAGAGCAGGTAGAAAGCAGAAAAAGCCAAGATCGCAAAGAAGATCCAAAATATGGCCGTTACAGGTTTGTCTCCGTTATTACTTCTATCTTGATTCATTTCATCACTCTGTTTTGGTCAAACGCGTTTCTAAGCTAAACTCTTACGGAAACGAAACGTGCTAAGTATCAGGAAGACCAGGCCGTACAGCGTCAGGGCTAACACCTGCTGCCAGAGAATGTCCAGCCCGACGCCTTTGAGGAAGATCCCCAAGGTTGCTTCCACATAGTAGCGCAGAGGGCTGAGAAAAGTCAGCCACTGAAGGAAGAGGGGCATATTGCTGATAGGCACCATCGTTCCAGAGAGAAAGGCCAATGGGAACAGGATGAAGAAGGCCAGCAGCAAGACTTGTTTCATATTCTGGGCAAACACGCCCATCAGCACGCCGATGCCGCTGCTGCTCAAGAACATGAGCACCGACACTGCGTAGAACAGCAGCAAGCTACCGCGCAGGGGCACGCCAAACAGCCACATAGACATGGCCACGCCAACCGTCAGCCCCGCCAGCTTGACCAGGAGCATGGGGATGATTTTGGCGATAACCAGTTCGGTGCCGGTGATAGGGGTGATCATCAACTGTTCGAAGGTGCCGGCCTCTTTCTCGCGTACGATTCCCGCTGCCGGAATGAGGACGCCCAGCATGAGGACGGTAATCGCCAGCATAGTGAGCATGATGAAGTGAACGTACTGCAATTGGGGCATGTACCAGACCCGCACCAGGTTTTTCACCTGGGGCAGAAAGCTGTGCCCGGCCTGGCCGCTGCGCTCGACTCGTTCCAAGATGATCTGCTCGTTGTAGTCACGCAGCAAGCCGCCGGCGTCGGCTATTGCCTGCCCGGCAATGCTGCTGTTGGAGCCATCGAGGAGCAGCTGCATCTGGGCGGGCGTACCGGCCTGCAATTTGCGGCTGAAGTTGGCCGGGATTACGAGGGCCAGTTGCGCCTCGCCGTTGTCCATCATACTGTCAATCACCGCCGGGCTGTCTACCTGCTCGACCAGTGTGAAACTGTCCAGCCGGGCGAAATCCGCGATCAATGCCCGGCTCTCGGCGGAACGGTCGGCGTCGTAAACGACCGTTGGCATATTTTTTACTTCCAGCGTCAACGCCCAGCCGCACAGGGCGATCTCCAGGAAAGTGTAAAAGATAAGAATGACCAATGCCTTATCGCGGAAGAACTGGATGAACTCTTTGCGCATTAATCCTGATAAACGACGCATGTTCATTTCAACCTACCTTCTTCTTGAAGCGCAGCACCGCGAACGTCACTATCGCCACCGTGTATACGCTCAGGACAGTCAACTGCCCCAGCCACACCTCCAGTCCCACCCCTTTGAGGAACACACCGTAGGTGATCTCGATGAAATAGCGGGCCGGGAAGAGGTACGAATAAAATTGCAGCACCGCGGGCATGGTGAACAGGGGGAACATGAAGCCGGAAAACAGGAATGAGGGCATGAAGGTGAGTACCAGCGCCAGCAGCATGGCGGTCAGTTGGGTGCGGGTGATGGTGCTGACCAGCAGACCGATGGCCACGGTGCTGATGACGTAGGGTACGGAGGCCAGCAGGAAGAGGCCCAGGCTGCCAGCCAGCGGCGTCTGGAACCAGAAGCGTGCCGCCGCCAGCACCAGCAGTAGCTCAATGTAGGCGATGACGCCGTAAGGGACGAGCTTGCCAACGATGAGGGCGGACGGCCGTACCGGGGAGATGAAAATCTGCTGGATGGAGCCGTACTCTTTTTCGCGCACAATAGACAGGGCGGCCAGCAGAGGCGGGAAGGCCATCAACAGGACGCCGATGAGGCCGGGGACGATCAGGTTGGCGCTTTTCATGGCCGGGTTGTAACGCACACGGGGCACAAGCAACACTGCCGGCTTCAGCGGCCCACTACCGACCCCCAGTGCGGCGAAGTGTTCCGCAAGCAAGTGAGCGGTAAAAGTGTCGTTGATGGCGTTGACGTACCCTTGAACCACCCGCGCCGAGGTGGGAAATGTGCCGTCTACCAGCGTTTGCACGTCAGCGGTTCCGCCCCCAATCAGCGTTTTAGAGAACCCGGAGGGGATCAACACCACCACCTGGGCTCTGCCCTGATCGAGCAGGCGTTCCGCTTCAGCAGGCGTGGCGGGACGGTACTTTAAAACGAATTTACCCGTGTTGAGGAACGCATCCACGTATGCCCGGCTTTCGGCGCTGTTATCCTGATCGAGGACTGCCAGGGGGATGTTTTTCACGTCCAGGTTCAGGGAATAAGCAAACAGGAAAAGCAACACCAGCGGCAGGAAGATGGCAATGCCCAAGGTGTAGGGGTCGCGCCAGATTTCGCGGACTTCTTTTTTGAGGATGGTGAGGATAGCGTTCATTGATTATTCTCCCGTGCTGCGCGGCCGGCTTCTTCCATCTCGATGAACAGGGTGAATAAATCTTCGAGAGAGATAGGTACGGGCCGAGCCGGGCCGGTGGTCAGTTTTTGGGGAGCTAGTGCCCGTTCGAGTGCCTCTACCCCGGGGTCGGCCTCCCACACCAGGGCGTGCAGCTTGTCGCCGAAAATGCTGGATTGGATAATCTCCGGGAGCCCATTGATGGCCGCCAGCGCTTCCAGGGGATCGCTCACCGGGATTTCGATCAGCGACCCCATCTTCATATTCTCCCGCAATTGGGCCGGCCCCCCGCGGGCGATCAGCCGCCCCTGGTAGAGCAGGCCCAGGTCGTGGCAGTGTTCGGCTTCGTCCATGTAGTGCGTGGTGATGAAGATCGTCACCCCTTGCATGGAGAGCGTGAAGATCAGATCCCAAAACTCCCGCCGGGAGATCGGGTCAACCCCGCTGGTGGGCTCGTCCAGGAAGAGCACCTTCGGCTCGTGCAGGATGGCGCAGCCCAGGGCCAGGCGCTGCTTCCAGCCACCGGACAGGTCGCGGGTCAGCAGGTGTTCTTTGCCAGTCAACCCGGCCATTTCCAGCACCCATGCCCGGCGCCCGGTCAGGCGGGCGGGGGGCAGGCTGTACACGTCGCCGTAGAAACGGATGTTCTCGTCCACGGTCAGGTCGTTGTAGAGCGAGAACTTCTGCGACATGTAGCCGATGTGGGCATTCATAGCGACGCGCTGGCGCTTCACATCAAACCCGGCCACCCTGGCCGTGCCCTCAGTCGGCTCCAGCAACCCACAAAGCATGCGGATGATGGTGGTCTTGCCTGAGCCGTTTGGGCCGAGGAAGCCGAAAATCTCGCCGCGGCGAACGTCAAAGCTGACCTGGTCCACGGCGGTAAAGTCTCCGAAACGGCGGGTGAGACCTCCGGCACGGACGGCGAATTCATCTGAGGAGACTTCTGAAGTCTTCCCAGACTTCGGAAGTCTTGCGGCGTCGCCATTTTTCGGTAGCGGCGCAAGGGGGCGGCGGAGCGCATCCGCATCCCGCAGGTCATCAATGCGGGCGATGAACACGTCTTCCAAACTGGGGGTGGTGGTGCGGAAGTCCGCCACGCTTACTTCGGCTTCTTCCAGCAAGGCAGGCAATGCTTTTGCCTGGTCTTGGCCGTCGCGTAGGAGCAGGTGTAACCGATTGCCGAAGATCTGCACTTGGGTCACGCCGGGAATCTGGCGCAAGGCAGACACCGCGCGGGCCTGCGGGCTGGCGATCATTTCCACGGCCACACCGTCGAGAGTATTTTTGAGGGAAGCGGGGGTGTTATTCGCGATGATCTGGCCGCGGCGCAACAGAGCTACCTGATGGCAGCGTTCTGCCTCGTCCATGTAAGGTGTGCTGACGAAAATGGTGATACCCTCGGCCAAGAATTCATACAAGATTTTCCAGAAGTCCTGTCGCGAGACTGGATCCACCCCGGTGGTCGGTTCATCTAGGAAGAGCACCTGGGGGCGATAGATCAGCGTGCAGGCCAGGGCCAGTTTCTTTTTCATCCCGCCGGAAAGGTGTTCGGCACGACGGTCAATTGCGCGGTCAAGGCGAGTAAAGCGCAGAAGGTCGCCGATGCGTTTCTCGCGCTCTTCGCTTGGAACATTGTAAAGATCGGCGAAGAAATCCAGGTTCTCGCGCACGCTGAGCGAGCCGTACAGCGTGAACCCTTCGGACATGTAACCG
>JBDRTP010000450.1:0-2213 GCA_043823965.1 Chloroflexota bacterium | reverse complement strand
TGTCGTGGTCGCGGCCTGCTCACCCCATCTGCACGAAAAGACCTTCCGCAATGCCTGCAAAGGCGCGGATTTGAACCCGTACCTGTGCGAACTGGTCTCCATCCGCGAGCAGGATTCCTGGGTGCACACCGATAAAGTCGCCGCCACGGAAAAGGCCAAGGCTATCCTCTCGGGCGGCGTGGCGCGCGTCGAACATCACGAAGCGCTCGAACCCCTGCGCGTGCCCATCCACCCGGATACGCTGGTCGTCGGCGGCGGCATCGCCGGCATCCAGGCCGCGCTCGAAATTGCCGACGCCGGCTTCCACGTCTATCTGGTGGAGCGCGAACCCTCCATCGGCGGGCACATGGCCCAGTTCGACAAGACCTTCCCCACCCTGGACTGCTCGGCCTGCATCCTGACACCCAAGATGGTGGACGTCGGCAACCATCCCAACATTACTTTGCTGACCTGGTCCGAGGTCCAGAAAGTAGACGGGTACATCGGCAACTTTGCCGTCACTGTAAAGAAGAAGGCGCGCTACATCAAGATCGAGGACTGCACCGGCTGCGGTATCTGCTGGGAAAAATGCCCCAAGAAGGTGGTTGACGAAGTCTTCGAGGCCGGGCTGGGCAACCGTAAAGTCGTCTACACGCCATTCCCCCAGGCTGTACCCAAGTACCCGGTCATTGACGCCCCGAACTGCACCTACTTCCTGAAAGGCACTTGCAAGGCCTGCGAGAAGTTCTGTCCGACCGGCGCGATTGATTTCAACCAGCAGGACGAGGACATCACCGTCCAAGTCGGCAACATCATCCTGGCGACCGGTTATGACCTGTTCGACGTGCGGCGTATGCCTCAGTATGGCTATGGAAGGCTGGCAAACGTCTTCACCAGCCTGGAGTTCGAGCGCCTGAGCAACGCGGCCGGCCCGACGGGTGGGAACATCGTCTTGCGCGACGGCAAGACTGTTCCGAAAGCGGTTGGAATCGTGCATTGCGTGGGCAGCCGCGACCAGAATTACAATCCCTATTGCTCGGCCATTTGCTGTATGCAAAGCCTGAAGTTTGCCCACTTGGTGCACGAGCGCACCGGCGCGCAGGTTTATAACTTCTACATTGATATTCGCACCCCGAGCAAAGGCTACGAAGAGTTTTATCAGCGACTGCTCGAAGAGGGGACGCACTTCGTGCGCGGCAAGGTCGCCGAGGTGACCAACATGGCGCGCACAGCGGAAGAAGAGGGCAAGCTGATCGTCCAGGTCGAGGATACGTTGATCGGCAAGCAGCGCCGCATCCCGCTGGATATGGTCATTCTTTCAGCCGGCATCCAGGCGCGCCATGACGCCAAAGAGGTCGCCAAATTGTATGGCATCTCGTGTAGCGCCGACAACTGGTACATCGAGCGACACCCGAAAATGGACCCGGTGGCGACGATGACGGATGGCATCTATATCGCTGGCTGCGTGCAAGGCCCGAAGGATATCCCCGCCAGCGTGGTGCAGGGCGCGGCGGCGGCCGCCCGCGTATTGGGCAAGATCCAGCAAAAAGAGATCTCCCTCGAACCGGTGCGCGCAACCATCAACGAAGAGCAGTGCTCCGGCTGCCGCATCTGCAACGACCTCTGCCCCTTCAGCGCCATTCTCTTCCACGAGGAGACAAAGGTGTCGGAGATCAATCCGGCATTGTGCCAGGGTTGCGGCACCTGTGTGGCGGCCTGCCCAGCCGGCGCCATCAGCGGCACTGGATTCAGCAACGAGCAGGTCTTGGCGCAAATCGAAGGCTTGCTGATGCTCAATCTGAAACGACTGGAGGCAGTACCAGCGTGAGACAGTTATCAGTAACCAGTGAACAGTGATCAGTGGAAACTGATGACTGATAACTGATGACTGATGACTGATTACCGATAACTGGAGATGAACTATGACCGACTCATTTGAACCCGTAATAATCGGCTTCACCTGTAACTGGTGCAGTTACCGCGCGGCTGACATGGCCGGCACCGCCCGCATGAAGTACGCACCCAACATCCGCCTGATCCGGCTGATGTGTTCCGGGCGTCTGGATCCGACCTTCGTGCTCAAGGCTTTTGTTGGCGGAGCCGACGCGGTGATGATCTCGGGCTGCCACCCGGGTGACTGCCACTACGTCGAACAAAACTACAAGGCCCTGCGCCGCTTCCATTTGCTCAAGCGGGTGCTGACCCAGATGGGCATCGAACCCGGACGCCTGAAG
>JBDRTP010000449.1:0-5278 GCA_043823965.1 Chloroflexota bacterium | reverse complement strand
GTCCACGTTGATGAGGGTGCCAAGGGTTTGAAGGTTCAAGCCCTCACAGGCCGCATCGGTCGCCACGACCAAGCGGATTTTCCGTTTCTTCACCGCCCTTTTGATCTCCTCGCGCTCGACGGAAGCGAACTCCTCCCCCCTAAAAAGCCCACTCTTGCCCGCACCCGCATAAACGCCGACTGGCTCACCAGGCAGCGTCTTCGCGATCTCAGCACCGATCCAGTACACTGTGTCGTAGTACTGACTGAAGACGATGCAGCCGTGCTCCAGCCAGGTCTTGCCCTCGGTGCGTTGTTCGGTGAGGAAATGCCGGACCGCGGCCAGCTTGGGATCACGTGCCTCGGGTCGAGATAGCTCTTTGACGATCCTCCGCAGGTGATTGGCCTCCTCGGGCGTGAGTGCACTCAGCGCCTCTTGTACCAGCCGCGCCTGCTCTTCATCTTCTAGAAGGTCCCGTCGCAACATCTTCTCCGCTGTTGACCGGCCAGATGCAAAACTCGAACAAATCCGCTGCAGCAGCAAGGTCTTCATGAAACCAGCCGCCTTCGTGCGCTTTTGCAGAGCCGCGGTGAACGCCTCCGCTGCCTGATAGGCGAGGTCGAAGGGAAGGTTCGTCAGCAAACCCAGGTCACTGAAACCAACACCGGTGTATGAAGTCGCCGCCGCGTGCGGGTCGGGGTGGATGTCCACACCGACTCTCTCCAGCAGCCCGGCGTCCTCCAAAGTTTGCCGGCGGCGCAGTACGGTATGGCGGACGATGGGGTTATGCTCCCGCAGGAATCCAGGTGCGAGGGCTTGTCCGACCCTCTGCTTTTCCAGGAACCCCAACGAGCCGAAGCCGCGATCGGTGAAAAAGGCCTGATCGGGTAGCCCAAGTTGGAGTCGCAAGGCTGCAAACAAGGCATCTTCGCTGGCCGGTGGAAGCGGGTTGCGAAGCCATTCCCATGCGTCCCGTTCATCGGCGGGGGTCTCCTCAGCCTTCACTACGGGAAGTGCCTTCTCCCAGTCCACCCACAGGCTAAAAAGCTCACGGCCGAGCACAACATCTGCGCCTGCATTGAGAATACGCATCAAGTCCCAGAGTTCATGCACCTCGGTCTGGATAGGCGTAGCCGTCCCAAGCAGCAGGTTCCTGGTGCGCGACCCGATCCGCAGCATGAAGTCGAGCAGGTTGTTCGGCTCCAACTTCTTTTCGCCTAGACCGCCACGTCGGCGCGCCTTGTGCGCCTCGTCGAGGACGACGGTGCCATACTTGCGTTGAAGCAGGTGCTGGCGTTCGTCCGAATCGTGGAAGATCAGCCCGGTGGAGACGATGGCGATGCGAAACGGGCAGCGTGCGACGTCCTCCGGCCCACGTGTCTTGATGATATGGCCCCTGGGATCGATCCACACTTTTTTTGTCGACGACCAGACCGCGCTCGGTATGCCAAGCCTGTCCGACAACTCCACTTGCCACTGTGCCGTGAGGGTGGAGGGGCAAAGGATGAGCACCGCGCCGTCATCCAGCAGAGCCGATAGCATGGCGCTAGCCCCGAGGGACAGCGTCTTGCCGACACCAACCTCGTCGGCCAACAGCAAGCGCGCTTTGCCGTAGGTCTCCCGGTGCTGCATGAACATGGTCACGAAGGAGCGCTGCCACGGCTGGAGCCTTTCACCGCCGCGGTAGATGGGGATTTCAGCGAGAGCTGCGGCAGGCAATTCCTCTGCCTTTGCATCCTCGAAGCGGATTTCTACACGGTCGGCGACGCGCTTGATTTCTTCGACGATGGCGTCGGGTAGCGGGTAGGCGTCCTGCCAAAGTGCGGCGAACTCCTCCTCGACCCAGGTGACCCCTTCCGCCGATGGGTCTTCCCATAAGATTTCGTAGTTCTGAGCAAAGGCGCTTTTGGTCTCGTTGATGGAGCCAAGGAAACAGGTTTTGCTGCCATCGGACGCTTCAATGACCCCGGCCTTGCCGTGGATGAAGACCCGATCCTTGGGCACGACCCGAATCTCTACCCGACCGCTGCTGAGCAGTTCATACAGCTTCCGGTATTGATCCCGGTGCAGCAGCGCTTCCACCTCTGGCGAGGCCTCATTCCAGCGCTCCTTCAGCCCCGTCTCCCGAACGTACTTAGAAATAGCCACATCTGCCGCGTCCAGCTCGCTGTTGCATACGATCTGCACCTTGGGGATGGATGCAATTTCTTCGCCCACTAGTTCGAAGATGGAACTGCGGAAGTAGCCGGCGATACGCTTGTAGGACTTCGCATCCTTCAGCCTGGCGCTGAGGAAGGCGTGGTCGAGACGCTGGCGGCGCGAGGAGAACCGGTGGATGGATGTCATGCGTTTTGGATGGGCTTGAGCCATCCCTTATGTTCAAGAATGTCCCAAGCGAGTCTGATATGTTTTTCCTGAAACATCTGTTTGCGGATGTTCCAGACATAGGTTTTTGCGACGGCCTCATCGGCAGTTTTGGCTCCTTCGCGGCTGCCAACCCAGTGAACGGTGGAAAGGAGTTCCATGCCGAAAGGCGTTTCAAAACCCGTAATCAGATCGACAACCCGCTGAAAGCGTTCTTGGGTGGCAGGGTGCTGCTCAAGAAAGCTCTCTGCTAGGGCAAGAGCTTCAGAATGCACGTGAATCTGCCTGTCAGGCCGGTCTTCTGCATCGCCATAACCGGAGATGTAATGACCTTCCATAAGACTCAAAACATGACGAAGGTTTTGGGCATAAGGTCCGTAAGGCGCTTTATGATACTTGAGCCTGAGTGCCTCTCCTGCTTCCTGCATGAAGTACATCAGCTTGTGGATCTCCAGAAGCGTCACAAAGGGGTCCATGACAGCCGCCAGATAGCGCCGCATCAGACCAAGCAGGGCAGCCCGGCCGACAGTCATTGCCGGTGCTTTTTGGGGGCGGCCCATTGTTTCGGCGGGGGGCGCGCCTTTCGGCTCGTAGAGAATAACATGGATATCTGTCAGGTCCCGGAATGCCTCTTCGATCCGCGCCCGAACTTCCTTCCAGTTCAAGCCACCCAGGCCACAGCCGAGGGGCGGGATGGCAATGGAATGGATGTCCATCCTCCGCACTTCCCGGACCAATGCCTGCAACCCGGCCTCGATATCCTCCATCCGGCTGTTTCCTTTCCAGTGCCGCTTGGTCGGGAAGTTTATGACATACCGGGGGTTGAGGAGCCGATTGAGATCATGGACAAGCATCTTCCCCGGTTGGAGTTCATTTTTGTCACAGGCCGCCTTGTAGAACTTATAAGTATCCGGGAAGACCTTGCGGAACTGGAGGGCAATCCCCCGTCCCATGACCCCGACGCAGTTGACGGTATTGACCAGGGCCTCGGCATCTGAGCTCAGTATGTCGCCTCGCTTCAATTCAATCATGAGGACCTCTCATTATGCATGCTCAATAGTACCATGTTTTTTCAATTACCACCATGGGTTTATGTTGCGCAGTTTGGAGGATAGAGTTGACCTGATCGCGCATTGCCACATTCAATACGCCGATTTTTTCCACAAGGTGCCAAGGGCAGGTATCATGGAATAAAAACTCCGCCTGCTTGCCTTCCTTGACTTCCATGTCCCGGAAGTCGGTCGCCATGACCGCATTCCAGTCAATCCTGTCCAACTCCTCACGGGTCCGAAAAAATTCGGTATAGTAGCTTCCAGCGTTCCGGTCGGAGAAGGCCCAGCGCACACCATGCTCGTCCGCCCAACGGATTGCCGCTTCCATATCAGCCTGGAGATGGAGGATAGGGCGCTGCCCACCACGATAGGCTAGGTCTGGATGATTTCCCATGTGAAGGATATAAAGCATGTATTCCCCCACCTTCGTACCGGGGTGGCATGAGACCGTGATCTCACACAATCGACGCCGCTTGATCTCGGTCATGCCTATGGAGGTCTGGCCACTCCCCTGCTGTAAACGGCGACTATCGGCTTCGATGCAACCCACAGACACAATAGACGAGAGATTGTCGATATGGGTGATGTGGAAAATCTTGGGCTGGGCTGGTAATGTCCGCATACGAACCTCTCTCAACCGAGCCGTTGGTTTTTCACCAGTTCGCGAAGCACGCGCGCGGCGCTGGCTTCTTCGGCGCGGAGGGTTTCGAGCCGCGTGGCGAGGTAGTCGGCCAAATCTACAGCCAGATCGTGTTGGGTCATGTCACCGTAATAATTGGGGATGTTGAGCATCAGGTGCGCCAGGACCTCGTTGCCGTCCACGTTCTTCGCGATCTCCATCAGGGCGTACAGGACGGCGCGTAACACAGACTGGTGCAGCTCCGAGCCTTCGCCCATCTCGGCACGGCCGAACTCGGCTGCGCTCTTGAGCCTTGCATGGTTAGCGCGCTGGTCGCCCATGAGCGCCCGGAAGTCCCGTACCTTGAATGCCTTGGCGAAGTTCTGGTAGTTGTCGAGCGTCTTGGCCCCACGGGATTCCATGTCGAGCATCTTGAGATAGAAGCGCTCCGCGCCGCTGAGCTTGTCCCAGTGCGCCTTGGGGATGCCCTGGGGCACGAGGCACTGGTTGGCTGTGTCCACAGCGAAGGCGATAAGGCCGTCCACGAAGGTGGTCTCCCCCTTCACCCGCGGGCGGATTGCCTCGGCGGTCATGTCGCGCCCGTCAATGGTGGCGTATCGTGTGAGAACGCGCAATGCCGCTGCATAGCCGGCCATCTGGATGTCTGCGTCCTCGAAGACGTTCTCATCGCGGTAGAGCCCCTTCGCCTCCTGGTTTAGGCCCGTCAGCGACTGTACCTGCGCTTCTACCTCCTCCTGGATCTCCCAGGCGAGGTCGTCGCGGGTGGTCTTATGCTCGCCCTGGCGTTTGCGCAGGACGAGCAGCACGGTGCCCTTCACGTAACTGCCTTCGCGCAAGGGGCTGTCGGTCTCGGTGACCACGTACCAAGCGGCTGTGACCTGCAACCCGGCGGCCCAGACGATGTTGGCCATATCGGCCCAAATTGAGCCGGACTGGTGGGTGAACATGATCAGCTGGATGCCGTTGTCCGGCATGCACTCGGCCATGCGGGTGTAGGCGGCCACCATTCTGCGGCGGAAGTCTTCGCCCTCGCCTTGGATGGCCAAGGACCGGCGGCTGTCCCACACCCAATCCGCGAACTCCGGTGGCGGGTTCTTGCGTAGCCAGGCGATGAAGAAGTCGAGAATCTCCTCGTACTTCACCGCATCGCCATAGGGGGGATCTGTAACGAAGATATCAGCGCGTTCAGATACGTCAGCGACCGCATAATTCTTGGTTGTTGCGGTCACTCGATCATCAAGTG
>JBDRTP010000448.1:0-2535 GCA_043823965.1 Chloroflexota bacterium | reverse complement strand
CCAGGCTGGCATCGTCCATATATCGAAAGATGGATTTGCGCCGGTAGCCCTTCAACAGCTCCGTACGACTCTCGAAGACCCATCGCCTGCGCAGCGCGCCCTGGACGAGCGGGTGCAGCCGGTACGAGAGTCCGAGCGCCCGGATCAGGCGCATGGCGGCGATCATGGCTGGCGGAAAAAGCACCGGGTCAATCAAGACGAGGGCGCGGAAGCGTTCCGGCTGGCGCAGCGCGGCGCGCAGGGTGACGATCCCGCCCAGCGAGTGACCGACGCCGATGACCGGGCCGGGATCCCGTTCGTCGAGGAAGCGGAATAGATCGTCGGTGAGGGGATGCCAGTCCGCGATTTCTTCCGGGCGCGCCTCCGGCCAGAGCGGACGCTGGTACATGGCAGTGATATGGTAATGTGCGGAAAGCCTGGCTAGCAGAGGCCGGTAACATTCCGGCGGGTAGCCGTTGGCATGGGCGAAGTGGAGGGGCGGGCCGTCGCCGTTGAGAGTAAGGAAGGGTATTGGCTGCATAGATGGTTGAATATAATAACGTAGATTGGCGCCGAGTAGGCCTTCGGCAGATCAGCGGACTAATAATCTCCGTAATTAACAACTTCGCTGTAACGCGGTCTAACTTCGAGCCGTTCACGCACTTCTGCCCCGAGCTTCTGCCAATATGCCTCCCGATCCTTTACGCCGTACACCCATTCATCCAGGTAAGCCTTGACGTTCTCGACCGACTCGCTGATCTTGTCCCATTTCAGGTAGAACTCGTTATCGCGGTCGTAAAAACCCTGCGCGTAGGAGGGGTGCGAGGCATACGGGACGTGGCAGACCGCGCTGACGATGAAGCCCGGGATCAGCGTGCGGTTCGGATCGGAGCGGATGACGGCCTCGTCCACAATTTCCTCGGCGGTCAGGATGACGCGCCTGGCGGCGAAGGCGGACTCTTTCTGTTCGCCGATGATGCCCCACAAATGGGCGTTGCCGTCCTTGTCGGCGCGCTGCACGTGGACGATAGCCACGTCTGGGTTGAGGGCCGGGACGACGATGACGTCTTTGCCCGAGTATGGGTCTGTGACGCGCCGGATGAACGGGTTGGCCCGCTCGAGGTCAGTCGCGGCGGTCTGGTTCATCGGCATGAAGGGCAGACCGGCCGCGCCGGCCTGCAGGCGGGAGATCATGCCGAAATGGGAATATTCCTCCCAATCCAGCCGCCCGGCCTCGATCTCAGCCCGCACGATGCGCAACGACCCGACGCCGGGGTTGCCCATGTATGAGAAGATCACCTTGCGGGCGCAACCGGCGGCAACCATCTGGTCGTAGATCAGGTCGGGGGTGGCGCGCGCCAGCACCAGGTCTCGTTTATGCTGGCGGATGATCTCGTGTCCGGCGGCGAAGGGGATCAGGTGCGTGAATCCAGCGGCGTAGACCGTATCACCGTCTTGGACATATTTCGAAATGGCTTCGGAAAGGGGGATTAATTTTGTCATATGCGCAGCACCCTTCGATAAACTCAGGGCAACGCCTACTCGGTCGGGAAGTTTGGCGTTGGTGGAGGATGAAATATTAACGCTTTGGCTTTTCCTTCTTGTCTTTGCCTGTGCCGCGTAGTTTGCCCAGGGTGCTGAAACGCCCGGACTGGGGGTGGGGCTTTGCGCGACGGCGGAGGAGAAACCCCAAAAACATGGCGATCAGGCTGAAAAAGAGAATACCGAATTGGGGTACATTGCCCTGGATCGAGCCGATGAATATCATCATCAGCCCGGCGCCTACCAGGATGAGAAAATTTCCGATGCGTGGAAGGAGTTCTGGTTGTTGATCCACTGCGCGGCCTCCAGCCGCAGCCAAAAAGATTCACCGCGAAGATGCGAAGGCCGCGAAGTCTTATAAGCCTTCGCGAAGGTTAATGTCCCTTCGCGCTCTTCGTCGCTTCGCGGTTATATGTTATTTGACGAGCGTATGAATTTGCTCGTGCATATATAACGGCAGGTAGTAATGGCCGCCGGCGTTCTTGCCGCTCGAACCGGAGGCCTTCCAGCCGCCAAAGGGCTGGAAACCAGGCCACGCACCCGTCGTCGCGCCTTGCGGACGGTTGGCGTAACTGACGCCGGACTGGATGTTATCGAAGAACCACTCGACCTCTTCTTCCGAGCCATAGAAACCGGCCGTCAGGCCATAATCCACATTGTTTGCGTATTTCATGGCCTCGTCCAGGTTCTCGACCTTGGCGATGGTCGTGATCGGCAGGAACATCTCGTGCTTCCACAGGCGGTGATCGAGCGGCAGGCCGGTGACGAAGGTGGGTTCGCAGAAATAGCCCTTGTCGTACAATCCACCGCTCAAAATACGGCCGCCGGTCAGGAACTCCCCGCCGGATTGCGAAATCTCCTCAGTGAAGTTCTTGAAATCGTTGTGGGAATTTTTGTTGATGACCGGGCCGAAATAGACCTGGCGCTCAGTCGGGTCGCCGATGGTCAGCTTCCCGGCCAGTTCCTTCAGGCGGGCGGTCAACTCGTCGTAGACCGGCGCCTCGATATATATGC
>JBDRTP010000447.1:0-4711 GCA_043823965.1 Chloroflexota bacterium | reverse complement strand
GCTCAGGATAGCCAGCAGAAATCCCGTCAGCATGAGCGCAAAGAGGATGAATTGCGGCCAGCGGAATTTTAGGGCGGCTTTGAGGAGAGGAGAGCGGGTGAGTTCCATGCCAGTGATCAGTAATCAGTGTTCAGTGTTCAGTGTTCAGTGGTGAGCTACGGAGCACGAAATACGCAATACTTGCGATTGCGGCCAGGAGCGCCAGGCCGATTCCCCGCCAAAGCCGGGAGTTCTGCCCGACATGCAACTTCCCGATCATGAACGGGTGCATCGCTCCGCAGGTGACATTACAGCGGAAACGGAACGAGCCGGGCTTATCGGCGGTGAAGGTCAGGCGGGCGGTCTGGCCGGGATCGGCCTGGACGGAGAGGCCATACCCGTCCAAATACAAGCCATGCACCACGTCCGTGCTGACGAGTTCGATTGTCACCGTGTCGCCGGGGTTGACGCGGATTTCGCCGGGGCTGTAGGCGTACTGGCTGGCCTCGATGCGGAAAACGCGTTCCACGGGCGGTATGCGAAGTGCGGGCAATGGCGCAAAGGCAACAAGCAATGCCGCTATACCGAACAAAAGCCAGAAAACCAGGGAATTTCGCATTTGACTATCCGACTACCCGACTAAACGACTATTCGACCAACTATGGTATGTTGGATGGACCGTACTGCGAATACGTCTGGTCAATATAGGCGCGGATTTCCGGTACTCTCTTACCCTGGCTCAATAGACGCATTACGTCTTGAGTGATGTCCACGCAGATGCCGCAGCCGAGGGCGTGACTATCGAAAGTGAGGGTTCCATCCGTTCCACCGGAGGCGACGTAGCAGTCATAGTTTGAGGTATGTCCCATCGCCCCGCACCCGCAGTAGCAAGGAATTTGCTGTATGATGATGTCGGGGTTGGCGGCGGCGAAGCAGTAGGCTTCCTGCACGCGGGCAGGGGCAGCGCGTACATCGGCGGGCATATCGGACATGGAGGCCATCGGATAGGCCGTTTCGGTCGCCTGGCTTTGACCGGAACAGGCTGAAAGTCCAGCAAAAATAAGGCTCATAAAGAGAAGGGGAAATATCAGTCTGCGCATGAACATCCTCTCGGAAAAGTATTCCTGTTCGCTCATCATAACGGGGAGGGCTTGTGGAAAACAGCGTAGATTGGACGGTTTTCATATAGGCAAAATTGCTTATAGACCGATATAACATAACTGGAGCAGAACGCTCCGGCTGCCAGATCAACCATCCTCACTATACTCTGACAGTGATCGTTGTCCTCGCGCCCAGCGTGGAGACAATTGTCAATTTTGCCCCCACCAACTCAGCCCGTTCGTGCATCCCCAGCAGGCCGAAATGACCATCGGATGCAAATTCAGCCGGGCTGCGCGGCGGGGTAAAGCCGCGCCCATTATCGGTGATCTCGACCACAACATTTTCAGCCTGGAAAGTCACACAGACGCTGGCCTGTGACGCCCCGGCGTGGCGGGTCACGTTGCTCAATGCTTCCTGCACGATACGGTATAGCGCCAGTTCCAGCGCCGGGTCGAGCCGCCGTTCCACGCCTTTGCGCTCGAAGCGGACGGTCAGCTCCGAACCGGCGCCTGTCTCGCGCGCCAGCATCTCCAGCGCGGTGACCAGCCCGAGGTCCTCCAGGTAGACCGGGCGCAGGGCGCGCGCCAGGCGGCGCAGTTCGTCCACCGTCTCGCTGGATATCCTCTCCAGGTCGGCCAGCGATTGGCGGATTTCATCGTCTTTGGCTTTCATGCGAGCCAGTTGCACCCGCTGGCGTAGGGCGATCAGCGATTGGAGCGTCTCGTCGTGCAGTTCGCGCGCCAGGCGGCGGCGCTCCTCCTCCTGCCCGGTGGTGATCGCGCCGATGTAATCGTGCAGGCTCTCCTGGGCGGCCTGGACTTTGCGCGCCATCTGAATGAGTTCTTCCTGCAAATGGTGGATTTCGGGAATGCCGCTGACCGGTTCTTCGATGGATCGAAAATCACCCCTGGCCAGCGCAGCGGCGCGGGATTCCAGTTGCTGCAAGGGGCGGACGATCTGCCGCGCCCCGAACCAAAGCGCAAAGATGGAGAGTACCAGCGGCGGGACAAGCACCAGCGGCGCGATCAGCGTCAGTTCCAGCGCCGGACTGGTCGCCATTTTCCAGGTCTCTTCGGGCAATAACTCCCGCATGGCGTGTTGGTGAATGGCGACACTGCCAATGGCAATGATAACCAGCAGTAATGTCAGCGGCAGGATGATCATGGCAAACAGTTGCAGGGTCATGCCGCGCCAGAAGGATGGATATTCTTTCTGAGCATCTTTTTTCATGGCGGCTATCCGGTGGATGGATTGTCAGGCGACAGTCACGTCATAAGGGACTGTCACCGGCTATATCCTGGGCGATCCAGCCCAGCGAAACGGCGCGCATGACGGCCTCGGTACGGCTGGATGCCTGCAACTTGTTGAAAATGTGCGCCAGGTGCCCCTGCACGGTGCGGTCGCTGATGGACAACTGTACAGCAATGGCTTTATTCGTGAATCCGCGCGCCGCCAGCGTAAGCACTTCCATCTCGCGCCCGGTCAGCGCTTCGACCGGCGGTTGGGCAGACTGGCCGGCAATGCGCGCCACCAGTTTCTGCGCGATGGCGGCGTCAATGGCCGACTTCCCGGCGAACACATCCCGCACTGCCTGGATGATCTCCTCCGGCGCGGCGGTCTTGAGCACGTAGCCGTTCGCCCCGGCTTGTAAGACGCCCAGCGCGTACGGTTCGTCGTCGTAGGCGGTCAGGATGAGTACGCCCATTGTGCGGTAATGGGCGCGGATCCAGCGCGTAACCTGGATACCGGTCGCGCCCGGCATCTGGATGTCGAGGACAGCCACGTCGGGCGGATTTTGTTCGATCAGTCGCATCGCCTCGGACCCGTCGCCTGCTTCCGCTTCGACGAGAATATCCCCGGCTGTTTCGAGGAACTGGCGGATGCCTGCCCGCACGACGGCATGGTCATCGGCGAGCAGGACACGAATGGGATTGCTGCTTGATTCTGTCATAGGCCAGTTATACCAGAAAAAGTATTCGTGCGGCGATGGCCTGCTGCACGAATACTTGCTAAGCTCGACTTTGTCCATTTGCACATTAACAAAAAACAGGGTAAGCTAGGACAAATCCCACCAAGAGAGGTGCCCAGATGCTCATCCTGCCTGACGAATATAACATACTCTTCACACATTTTCGACCTGTCTTTTCAAAACGCGTTTGGCAATTAGCCCTGCCGATGATAGTGGGAGCGATTCTAGCTCCAGGAAAGCGCACGGTAACGGCCATCTTACGCATCATGGGGTTGAGCCAGGAGAAGCATTTTCAGAAATATCATCGTGTCCTGAGCCGGGCGGTATGGTCGAATCTGGCGTTGAGTGTGATCTTGCTGCATTTGTTGCTCAACACATTTTTGCCCTTCGGAACGGTGGTGATCGGCATAGATGAGACTATTGAAAGGCGGCGGGGAAAAAAGATCAATGCCAAAGGCATCTACCGCGATCCGGTACGTTCGAGCAAAAGCCAGATCGTGAAAGTCAGTGGTTTGCGCTGGATCAGTATGATGTTGTTGGTCAACATTCCCTGGGCCAAACGTGTCTGGGGTTTGCCATTTCTAACCGTACTGGCGCCTTCCGAGCGGTATTATGAAAGCAGCCCGCGCGGGCACAAAAAACTGACCGACTGGGCCCGGCAAATGGGTATACAAGTCAGCCGTTGGCTGCCGAAACGCAAGATAGTCCTCGTTGCTGATAGCAGTTATGCTGCTTTAGAACTGCTGGACAGTCTGCTGACCCTGCCCAATCCGGTGTACATGGTCACCCAATTGCGTTTAGATGCAGCTTTGTTTGAGCCTGCCCCAGAACGCGCCCTGGAAACCAAAGGCCGCCCGCGGAAAAAAGGGGACAAATTGCCCAAATTGACAGAAGTGCTGGCTGACCCGCAAACCGTCTGGCAAACCGTGACGGTCGCCAATTGGTACGGGAAAGGCCCCACCCAGGTGGAAATCACCAGCGGTACGGCTGTCTGGTATCACTCCGGGAAGCCAGCGGTTCCCATTCGCTGGGTTCTTGTTCGCGACCCGAAAGGGAAGTTCACAACCCGGGCTTTCCTTTGCACTGACCAGTCCGCTGCTCCCACCCAAATCCTGGAATGGTTCGTGCGCCGCTGGCAGGTGGAAGTCACTTTCCAGGAAGTGCGTGCCCATTTAGGCGTCGAAACTCAACGTCAATGGTCAGATAAGGCGATTGCTCGCACGACACCCATTTTGATGGGCTTGTTCTCGTGGATAACGTTGTTAGCCCACCAATCACAAACCGATGGCAAACTGCCCGCGAGACAAGCTTCCTGGTACGCTAAGTCTCTCCCTACTTTTTCAGATGCCATTGCTCTCGTGCGCAGCCGGATTTGGCATCATTGGAGTTTTTGCATGTCGCCCCTAGACCCCGATATGCAAAAATTCCGCCCGGATTTGCTCAAGCGACTGTTTGAAGCAGTCTGTTATTCAACTTGAAAGGTTCGGGGTCATACAAATCTTGAGGGGAGACACCATTTTGCTGGATGCAGGCGTCTTTTTCGAGGTTTTACGCCCGAAAACACGCCGAAACGCGGCCAAAAATCTATGCGATGGACCTTTTTCCGGCTTCCCCCCCTAACCAATGGACGCACCCAAAAGGTTCCGTTTGGACAAAGTCGAG
>JBDRTP010000446.1:0-3247 GCA_043823965.1 Chloroflexota bacterium | reverse complement strand
TTCCTGGCGGAACGCGAGCTGCAGGCTGCCTGGATAAGCGCTCAGAGCCAGTCCGTTGCCTATCAGGAATGGGTTGGCAGCGACAACGATATCTACGACGAGGTGTTTGCCGATGCCTATCCAGCGCGGTGACGTGGTACTTTTCCTATTCCTGATTGAGGAGTCGCCATGAACTCTGTTCACCACGAAGCATGAAAACGGAGTCCAACGTCTCCCGACGTTGGAGATGCCGAAGTCTGGCCCCACGGGGGTGCTTCGCGAAGACTTCGGACTCCGTCTGCTATTTTCAGATCGAATACCCCAAGAACCTGTTTACGTTGGCGTTGGGATGGGCGTGGGGGTATTCGTAGGTGTTGGCGTTGGAGTAGGGGTCGCGGACGGAGTCGGCGTGGGGGTTTGAGTCGCAGTTGGCGTAAAAGTCGGCGTGGGGGTTTGCGTCGAGGTCGGCGTAAAAGTCGGTGTCGAGGTGGGGGTCTGTGTCGGCGTAGGGGTCGGGGTAGGCAGCCGCAGGCGCAGATGGATGCGCTTCTCGGCAAAGCCGCCCGCGTTGCTGCGCATGTACAGCCGCAGGGTGATCTCATCGCCCGGGATGCCGGTCAGCTCCCAGGTGTAAATCTTCTCGGGCGCGGAAACCGGCGACGAGCTGGTATCCACCAGGATCGTCCACGTATCCGGGTCGTCCCCCAGGCCATATTCCATCCGGAAGGATTGGAAGTTTTGCGTGGCATCCGCCACGGCGAAGATATCCAGCGGACTGGCGCTGATCTCCTGGCCGTCCTTCAAGCCGACGAAATCCAGCTTGGGATGTGGGTCACCTTCCTGACATTCTCGATTGGGCGCATAGAAAATCTCATCCGTAAAGCCCATCTCCCTGACCCACTGCTGGCCTTTCGGCTCCTGGCGGATCCAGTTCCTGGCCCATTCTTCTGAGACGTTCAGCGCCATCTTCTCCTCGGTGAAAGCAGAGCAGATTGGCGAGGCGCGTAAACCAGTCCAGGTATCAATCAAGAGTTCCTGCCACAGGTCCTGGCTGGCGGGCAGGGGCGGCTGGTCGGCGGCGAAGTACTCCGTCCGCTGCTCGGGGCACCACTGGGAGGCTTCCGTCCCCGAAACGGAACAGATGATCCGTTCTACCACAGCGTTGGGCTTGATGAACGGCGTGGGATTCCCACCGGTTAAATACTGAATGGCAATTTGCATGAACTGCGACCAGATGGGCGCCGCGCCGGTCAGGCCGCTGATATTATCCATGGGTGTGTAATCGGCGTTCCCAACCCAGACGCCCACCGCCAGGTCGGGGGTGTAGCCGAGCGTCCAGTTATCCCGAAATTCATCCGTTGTCCCGGTTTTGGCGGCCACCTGGAAGGGCAGGTTCAGGGCAGAGTTCCGCCCGAACATGGGTGCGCGCGCCTCGTTATCCGAGAGGATGGACGAAATCAGGAAGGCGTGTTCGGCGCGGATGACCTGTTCGCCCGAAGGCGGCTGGTACTGGTAGACCTCCTTGCCTTCGTGATCCACGATCTTCAAAATTGCAACGGACGGGACGCGCCGCCCGCCATTGGCAAAGACGGCGTAAGCGCCGGTCATCTCCAAAAGGCTGACATCGCCCCCGCCCAGAGTCAGGGAGAGACCGTAATCGTCACGCGTCAAACTGGTGATGCCCAAGCGTTTGGCCATGGCCACCAGGCCGGCCTCGCCGTGCGCAGCGCCTACTCGGTAAACGCCCACGAATTGCAGCGTTTTGACGGCCGGGATGTTGTAGGAATTTGCCAGCGCGCTGCGGACGAGCTGCGGGCCATGGAACCTGCCGTCGTAGTTGACCGGGATGTAGGGCGGACGGGGGTCGTTCGGATCGCCGGAGGGCGGGAATTCCGAAGGCACATCCCAGAGCAGCGTGGCGGGCGTCCAACCCTTTTCGAAAGCGGCGACGTAGGTCAACGGCTTGATCGAGGATCCCGGCTGGCGTGTCTGGCTGGCAGCCATATTGACCTGGCCGGAGATGGCGGCGTTATAGAAATCCGCCGAGCCGACCATGGCCAGGATTTCGCCGGTTGAAGGGCGGATGGCGACCAGCGCGCCGTTGGTCGCGTGGTGGTCGGCCAGCGCGGCTACCTGGGCGCTGACCAGTTGCTGGGCAACATCTTGCAGCCCGGGGTCCAGGGTGGTGTAAACGGTGAAACCGGAGCGGTAGATGGTTTGGGGATCGAACTGGGTTTCCAACTGGGCACGCACGTATTGCACCCAGTGAGGGAAACGCATGTCCGACTGCGGCCGCCGGAAGGGGTAAGCCTCTATCTCGTTGGCGGCCAGCGCGGCGGCGGAGACGTCCACGCAGATTGGCTGGAGGTTGTTGCTGACGTAGATGCAGTTCCGCTCCAGGCTCAGTTGGTACAGAAGCACAAGCACTTGCTGCTGGCGCATAATCGTAAGCGGGGGATTGGTGTAAATATCGTAGACCGAGGGCGCCTGGGGGAGGCCGGCCAGAAAAGCCGCTTCGCCCAGGGTCAACTGGTTGGCGGACTTGCTGAAGTAAGTCTCGGCCGCGGCTTCTATTCCGTAGGCCAGGTTGCCGTAATAGATTTCATTCAGGTAAAGCTCGAGGATGTCGTCTTTGGAATAGCGGCGCGTGATCTCGGCCGCCAGGATTATCTCGCGCGTCTTGCGCATGAAGGTGCGCTGGCTGCGCTCCTGGGGTGAAAGCAGCAGCGTGCGCGCCAGTTGCTGCGTGATGGTCGACGCGCCGCCTCCTTTGCCTCCGCTGAGGGCGTTATCCCACAGGGCGCGCAGGATGGCGATGGGATCGTATCCGGGATGCGCGTAAAAGTCCTTGTCTTCCGTGGCGATGGTCGCGGCGACGAGGTAGGGTGAAATCTTGTCGAGAGAGATGTAAGTGCGCCGGCCCGCGTTAGGATCGAGGATCTCGTAGAGGATGTTCCCGTTGCGGTCGAGGATGCGCGTGGTCTCGAATTGCGAAGCGCGCGCCCGCAAGTCCTCCACGCTGGGCAGGCTGGCAGCGATGGTGTAGTACTGGTAGATGCCAATTGCCGCCAGGATCAATGCCAGGGCGACGGCGGCGAAGATTACCAAAATCAGGGCGCGCAGCAGGCAGCCGCCCGCTTTTCGCCAGTTGAACGGCGGACGACGGACGGGGGCCGATGGACGACGAACGGTTGGCGATGGACGATTCTTGCCGGTAGGTGTGTGATCGAAGGCTGCCGGAGTGACGCGCGTGGCGTGTATGTCAATC
>JBDRTP010000445.1:0-9536 GCA_043823965.1 Chloroflexota bacterium | reverse complement strand
CACGACATCCTTCAGAGCGCACAGGCCATCAAGTCGGGAGGAGAATCGTGAATTCAAGTTTCTCTTGACCATTGCTGGATTCTGGATTAAAATCCTTTTGCTGAATCGTCTGCCCCTGTAGCTCAGTGGATTAGAGCGCTTGCTTGCGGAGCAATAGGCCGCGTGTTCGAATCACGCCAGGGGCGCTGGATCAGGAGCGGGTTTATCCCGCTTCTTTTCTTTCCCTCACCCATTACCCCCCTCTGTCCCCCCATTCTCGCTTCGTTTTACAATGTCAAAACGCCAGATTTTATTGACCAACGATGATGGCATCCAGTCTCCCGGCCTGTGGGCCGCGGCCGAGGCGCTCTCGAGCCTCGGCTTTGTGACCGTGGCCGCGCCGCGCGACCAATCCTCCGGTACCGGGCGTAGTTTGCCGCTGACATCGGATGGCATCATCCAGCCAGAAATCGTGACCGTAGATGGCAAGGATTGGACGGTCTATGCTGTCGGCGGGACGCCGGCTCAGGCTGTCCAGCATGGAATTCTGGAGATCATGCCGATACGGCCTGACCTGGTCGTTTCCGGGATCAATTACGGAGAGAATGTTGGCACAGGCGTCACGATATCTGGCACGGTTGGGGCAGCCATCGAAGCGGCTGCAATGGGCATCCCGGCCCTGGCAATCTCTCTGGAAACCGAGCAGCAACATCATCTTTCGTATTCAACCGATGTGGATTTTTCTGCCACTGCGTATTTCACCGCCTATTTTGCCCGTCTCTTGTTGGAAAGGCAATTTCCGAAGGATGTCGCTCTGCTCAAAGTGGACGTCCCTTCGGATGCCACGCCGCAGACCCCCTGGCAGGTTACGCGCGTCGCGCCCCAGCGCTATTACGAGCCGCTGCGGCCCAAACGCAAGGCATGGGGTGTGCCAGAGAGGATTGGTTACCACCGGGTAGAGATCCTCGACCAGGAGCAGGAAGGCAGTGATGTCTACATCCTGCGGGCCAGGCGGCTGGTTTCGGTGACGCCGATCAGCCTGGATCTCACCTCACGCGTGGATTTCATTGAATTAGACCGGTTGATGCGTTCTTGAGTCACAAGTTGCGGCGGCGTTGACGCCGGGTAACTGCCATGATAGAATGCAATCCGCTACGGGCGCGTAGCTCAACGGTAGAGCAGTGGCCTTTTAAGCCATTGGTTGAGAGTTCGAGCCTCTCCGCGCTCACACTACCTCCGCCGAAGGCCTTCTCGGCAAGGGGGCTTTGATTTTACCGAGTAGGCGCTGCCCTGAGGTCATCGAAGGGTGCTGCGCATGGTGTCTTTGGGATGAAACACATCATCTACCTCGCCCTCGGAACCAACCTCGGCGACCGCCGCGCCAACCTGCGCGCCGCCATCGCCGCCCTGCCTCCCGCCGTGACCGTGTTGGTCGAATCGCCCATCTACGAAACCCCTCCGTGGGGTATCACCGATCAGCCCGCCTTCCTCAACATGGCGCTCAAAGGCGAAACGCTCCTGGCTCCTTTGGCCCTTCTGTCTCTTTTGAAAAGACGCGAAACCCAACTGGGCCGTACCCCGTCCATCCGCTACGGCCCGCGCCAGATTGACATGGACATTCTCTTTTACGATGGCCTGATCCTGGATACGCCTGAACTGGTCGTCCCGCACCCGCGTTTGCAAGAGCGCGCCTTTGCCCTGGTCCCGCTGGCAGACATCGCCCCGGATTATTACCATCCTGTTCTGGAAAAGACCGTGCGCGAAATGCTGGCCTCCTGCGATACGAGCGGAGTGAAGCTATATGTAAAATAAGGGTCTTCCGCATTTAACGGGAAAACCCTAAACACGAAGGACACAAAGGGTCACAAAGGAAAGACTCACAAGGTTTTTGGGTAAATTTCGTCGTGTACTTGGTGTCCTTTGTGTTAAAAAATCTTGTCTTCCCGTTAGAAACGGGAGAGCCTAAAATAAGAAGCCTCCCGAAGTCAGGGATGCTTTTTATTCCGGTATAATCATAGCGCGGCTTCCAGCCGCAACCAAAATATTCACCGCAGAGACCGCAGAGTTCGCGGAGAAAACACAGGAAAAACTCTGCGCTCTCCGCGTGCTCTGCGGTGAAAAGATTTGCGCGATCAAGGCAAATGTTGAGCGGTAATTTTATATCAAAACTAGAGGAGGCACCCATGACCGAAATCAAACCCCTTCACTGGAAACCCGAACCCGGCATCGGCTACACTGTTGTCCGCCGAGCTGATGGAGGCATGCACTACACCTTCACGGATCTCACGGATGCTACGGTTAAACACTGGCAGGAATTCGCCCACGAGCACCTGCTGGATGCCGACCGGCTGACGCGCAACATGTATGATCTGCGCCAGGTGCAGTCCATCCCTGAGAGAGCCGTGCGCACAGCGATCGAGGTCAACAGCGACCCGGCGGCACGCTACATCCGCCTGGCGGTTGTGGTTGCCAATGATACGGTAGCCAACGCCATCCGTGAGATTGCGGCCCTGGCCCTGGCGGAAACCTCGGCGGCCATCAAGATCTTCACCGATATTGATGAAGCCGAGGTCTGGTTGCGCCGCCCGCTCGACCAGATTGCATGAAACCGGCATCCCTGACCATTGGCAGGCGCTGCCTCACCTGGGGCCAGCGCACCTACGTGATGGGCATTCTCAACATCACGCCGGATAGCTTTTCGGGTGACGGGCTGTTGGCCTCTCCCCGCATGGCGGAGACGGGGAGGGAGATGGAAGGGGTGAGGCTGGCGCTTGCCCAGGCCAAACGTTTCCTGGAGGCTGGCGCCGATTTCCTCGACGTGGGCGGCGAGTCCACCCGCCCCGGCTCGCAACCGGTCAGCGCGAAGGAAGAGATGAGCCGCGTTGTCCCGCTGATCCGCGCTATAGCGGCCGAATTACCCGACGTGCTCATTTCGGTGGATACATACAAAGCCGCCGTGGCGGACGAGGCGCTCAAGGCCGGCGCGCATATCATCAACGACGTTTGGGGATTACGCGCTGACCCGCAATTGGCCAGCCTGGCGGCGCGCTATAACGCGCCGGTGATCTTGATGCACAACCGCAGCAACCCGGCCAATGTTGAAATGCGCGAACGGCTGGGCGGTAGTTACCAGGCTGCGGAATATCAAAACCTGCTCGAAGATGTAAAATGCGAACTAATGGAAAGTGTTGCCATTGCCCGCGCGGCGGGTATCCCGGATGACCATCTCATCCTCGACCCTGGCATTGGCTTCGGCAAGACTGTCGAGCAAAACCTGGAACTGCTGAACCGTCTCGGCGAAATCCGCGCCCTCGGCTTCCCCGTCCTGCTTGGCCCCTCCCGCAAATCTTTCATCGGCTACACTTTGAATCTGCCGCCCGACCAGCGTCTCGAAGGGACGGCAGCCGCCAGCGCGGTAGGCATCGCCCGCGGCGCGGATATCCTGCGCGTGCATGATGTCGAGTACATGGCCCGCGTGGCACGCATGACTGACGCGATCGTGAGACGTAAAACGTAAGACGTAATTACCGAGTAGGTGCTGCGCACGTTTTACGTCTTACTTCTTACGTTTTACCGATTAGGCCTTCGGCGCATCCCATTTTACCCTATGCCCTCCTCCCTCACCATCATCCGTCAGCGCCGCGGCCGCCGCGACCATGCTCGTCGCTCCTCCGAGGGACGCGCCACGCGCCTCGGTTTTGGCTGCGGTTTCATCGTCAGCGCGCTGGCGGCGGTGGTGATATTAGCTGCGGCGCTGGCTTACGCCGATTTAACGCGTGACCTGCCGCCGGTCGAAACGCTTCCCGTTCTGCTCGATCCGCAAAATGGACTGCTGCGCCAGCCAACCCGTCTCTACGACCGCAGCGGCGCGCATCTGATTGCCGTGCTCGCGCCGGAAGATGCCCCGCGCCGCTTTCTCGCCTATCCCCAGATTCCCAAAGCGCTGATTGACGCCACTCTTGTCCTGGCCGACCCGGATTTCTGGGAGCATCCCGGCTACCTGACAGACGGCTGGCGCGACCCGGAAAGCCATCCCACGCTTGCCCAGAAACTGGTTTCCGATTTGCTGCTGTGGAATGAGCCGCCCGCGCCGCGCCGCGCCCTCCGCGAGCGCATCCTGGCCGCGCAAATCACGGCGCGCTATGGCCGCGAACAAGTATTGGAATGGTATCTCAATAGCGCGAATTACGGTAATTATGCCTATGGCATCGACGCTGCCGCACGGCTCTACTTTGATAAATCCGCCGCCAGTCTGGACCTGAGCGAGGCCGCACTGCTTGCCTCAGTCGGCCAGGCCCCGGCGCTCAATCCCATTCAGGCGCCCCAGGCTGCCGAGGGACGCAGGCTGGAGACGCTGCAAATCATGCAAACAATGGGGGTGATCCAGGAGATTCCACTGCCTCTTGCCCCTCTCCCTTCGGTACAAGGGGAAAAGGGAACAGGGGAGGAGGGAAGCGCCCCGGCCTTCACCAGCCTCGCCTTAGCGCAGCTGAGCCAGCGCTTCGACCGAACCCGCATCGAGCACGGCGGATTGACCATCCTCACCACGCTGGATTATGACCTGCAATTGCAGGCTGCCTGCGCCGTGCAGACTCAACTGGCCCGGCTGGCTGGCGCGTTCAGCGCCGAAGGCCCCGCCGCTGACGGTTCCCCGTGCGAGGCGGCGCGCCTCTTGCCGACCTTCCCGCCCGGCGTTGCGTTGACGAATGCTGCCGCCAGCGCCCTCGTCCTTGACCCGCGCAGCGGGCAGGTGCTGGCCGCAGTCGGCGATACGCGGCCAGGTCAGGAAAGCGCCCATTTCTCAGCGCATCCTTCCGGCACGTTGATCACGCCGTTTATCTACCTGACCGGCTTCACCCGCGGACTCAATCCGGCCTCGCTCGGCTGGGATATTCCCGTGCGCAGCACCTACTCGGCAGGGTTGATTGCCAACCTCGATGCGCAGCACCCTTCGATGAACTCAGGGCAGCGCCTACTCGGCAGCCAGTATCACGGCCCCGTCCGTTTGCGGATCGCCCTTGCCAACGATTACCTGCCGCCCGCGCTTGCCATCCTCGAGCAGATGGGCACAGATAACCTTCGACGCATTGCCCAATCTTTTGGCCTGCCGGTAGGCCTTCGGCATCTTCCGGCGGATGGCGCGTTGCCGATAGGCCTACGACTGGAAGCTGGTACTGCTTTTTCGCCGCTCGAAATCGCCGCCGCATACGGCATTTTCGCCAATCAAGGCACGCTGGCGGGACAAGCGATTTCCGGCGCACCCTTGCGCCCGGTGGCGGTGCTGAAAGTCGCCGGCGTGGATAACAGCCTCTGGCTGGATTGGACGACGCCGCAGTTCACGCCGGTGGTCAGCCTGCAACTGGCTTATCTGATGAATCACGTTCTAAGTGACGAAACGGCGCGCTGGCCCTCGCTCGGACACCCCAACCCGCTCGAAATTGGCCGCCCGGCGGGCGCGAAACTGGGCCGCACCCTGGATGGACAAAGCGCCTGGGTCACCGGTTATACTCCACAGAGGGTCGTGGTTGTTTGGATGGGGAACGCGGAAGGTGTAGCGACTTTACCTGGATTGTCCGCCGATCTCTGGCACGTGCTGACCCAGTATGCCGTGCACGACCTGCCGTCGGAATCGTGGACGGCTCCGGCCGGGATCGTGAAGATGGACGTTTGCGACCGCTCCGGCCTGCTGCCGACCGCCGCCTGTCCGAACGTGGTCAGCGAAGTGTTCATCACTGGCAACGAACCGACCCACGCGGATGCGCTCTATCAAACCTTTCAAATCAACCGCGAAACGGGTTATCTGGCAACTGTCTTCACCTCACCGGAACTGGTGGAGGAACGGGTATATATGGTGGTGCCGCCCGAGGCGCGGACGTGGGCCGAATCCGCCGCTTTGCCCATCCCGCCGACGGTTTACGATGTCATCCAACAGCCGCCCGTCCTGCCGGATGTCCACATCAGCGCCCCGGCTTTGTTTGAAGATGTGCGCGGCAAAATCAAAATCAGCGGCACGGCCGGCGGCGCGGCCTTTGCCTATTACCGCCTCGAATACGGCCAGGGGCTCAACCCGCAATTTTGGACACAAATTGGTTCGGATGTGAAGGCGCCTGTCGCAGAAAGCACGCTGGCCGAATGGGATACGAGCGACTTGAACGGCCTGTATGCGCTGCGCCTGTTTGTCGTGCGGGCAGATAGCCGCCTCGAAATGGCCGTGACGCAGGTTTCGATTGACAACACCCCGCCGCAGGTGTCCATTCTGTACCCTGCTGAAGGGCAGAAATTTAACAGCGCACCGGTAGGCCTTCGGCAGGATAAACAAATTGCCTTCCAGGCCCAGGTCAGCGACGCGTATCTGGCAGAGGTGAAATTCTACGTGGATAATGTTTTAGTGGGAAAAGTCAGCGCCGCGCCGTTCAGCCTGCTCTGGCAGGCCAGCGCCGGAAAACACACCCTGCGCATCGTGGCGCATGACCGCGCCGGTAATGAGGCAGAGGCAAGGGTGGATTTCGTCGTCGCCAGGTAGGAAATGAAACCCCCACACTCCCCCAAATTATTGATGAGAGCTTTAGGTAGTCTCCCCACTGAGTGTGGTTGAATGATCCCAGATATGAACCGCGACCCCCATACTGGGGGCAGGCGAAACGAAGCCCGCGAAGGCCTTTTATAAAGGTTTTCTCACCTGCACTTGCAGCAGGTGCAGCAGAAAGCATGAGGACGCGATAGGGCGTCGGGGTGGGGGTCAGGGTGGCAGTCGGCACGGGGGTGAAGGTCTGCGTGGCAGCGGAAGTCTGTAGTTTACAACTCCTCGAACATCAATCGCCACCAGTTCATAAAGTAGATTGGCGTTGAGTTAATGGTCTTCTGCATGGCGTCTCCAAGGTGGATCACGTATCCCTTGGACGGGTGATAGGCGGAGACGAAGTTTTGAAACGAGCGTGTGGTTGCGGGGGTGGGTAATTTTCGATATTTGACTTCGATGGGAACGGCTTCTTTGTTTTTATCCAGCACAAAATCCACTTCGGCTTTGTTGGTTGTCCTCCAGTGGTGGATTTGGTTGGAGGTGTTTTCCACCTTTTTCCTGAGGTGGTTGTGGATAAAATTCTGGAACAAGAATCCACCTTCGGACAGTGAAACAGGCGCCCCGAAAGTGCCGAGCGCATAGTTTCTCATCCCCAGATCGTAGAAATAAAATATGGGCGTCTTCGTCAACTCTTTCCTCATGTTCTTGAAATAGGGCGTGACCTTATGAAGCAGGAATGTCTTTTCCAGGTACCAAAGATAATTATTCACGGTGGCGGCATTGATGTTCAACGTACTGGAAATTTCTGAAATGTTGGCCAACTGCCCGATTTGCGATGCCATCAGCCGCGCAAGCGCGGTGAAGCGATCCGTTTTTTGTACGCCCAGCAGATAGGCAATATCCCGCTCCAGATAACTCTGATAAAGTTCGGCGATGATCTTTCTTTTTTCGTTGACCGTTTCCTCCAGCACGACGCGGGGATAACCCCCGAAACTCAGGTACTCTTCCAACAGGCTTTGCGCTTTTTGCGGGTCGAGCGCAAAGAATTCGGGCAGGCTGTGTTCGTAGCGGTAATCCGTTTTGTGATGGGTGAATTCGATGAAATCGAGTGTGGAGAGTTCGAAGATCCGTTTTCGCCCCGCCAGCGACTCATGGATTTTTTCCTTGAGTTCCAGCGAGCCCGAACCTGACACGATGAACTTATACGGCAGGTTCATGTCGTAAAGTCCTTTCAGGAAAAGCCCCGCGTTTTCTTTCCTTTGGACTTCATCAATGAACACATACCCGCCGCCTGCGCCCAATTCCAGAGCGATTTTGCGGAGCAGGCTTTCCTGCGATTCGAAAAATTGATGGTCTGACTCGATATCGAGATTGAACGCAACCGTTCTTTTCCCCTGCGCTCGAAGGTGCTCGATGAGGAGCATCATCAATGTGGTCTTCCCCGCCTGGCGCGGCCCCACGATCAGGCTGATTTCCTTTTTATTCAGGTGCGCCTTCAAATCGTCGAAAAGGTGTCTTTTGATCATCATAACGACATTATAACCCAATATTTTCATTAGTGGAGTAGCAAAATTACCTAATTGTCGGGCATTGAGAAGACGCAGCTCAAGCGTTGCATAGTTTCCTCCTGGGTGAATTATAGCCTGCTTTCCGTGTATAATAATCCAAGCGCAAGGAGGCCGGCGTAATGGATACGATAACTCTTGAAATCCCTGAAACGCAATTAGTTGAATGGCTGCGAAGTTTATCCCCTACTGCCAAACAATCTGTTCTGCGCGCGCTCATTCCAGAAATGGATGAGTTGGAACAGATGGTTCAATATGGCGACCGGCGTATTCGGGCTATTTGCGCACAGCGCGGCATAGCATGGGATGATCTTGCCGAACAAGAAAGGCAGGAACTTATAGACGAAATTTTGCACGAAAGGAGGATGCCATGAGCGAAAATATCGCGATTCAACTTTCGCTTCCCAAAGCAACCTACCTGACCCTCAAGCGGGTTGCCAGGAAAATTCGCAAAACGGAAGCGGATGTTATGCTGGACGCGCTGCGCGCCTATCTGGAGCGATTAGCAAAAGTTGATCCATTCCTGGGTCTGTTTTCCGATGATCCAGAGATGGTAGATCAAATTGTGACGCAAGTCATGCTTGATCGCGCAACAACCCCGCTGCGTCTGGATGAGGCTGTGCGTGGATAAAGCGCTTCTGGATACCGACATCCTCTCTGAGATCTTCAAGGCGAAGAATGCAACGATTGTCGCGAATGCCATCGCTTACAAGGATGTTTTTGGTCAATTCACGCTCTCGGTCATTACGGTGATGGAGGTTGTGAAAGGACTGCACAAAATGGGGCGGGCAGATGCACTTCGAAAGTTTCTGGAGGGGTTACATAGTAGCGAGGTGCTCCCCTTTGATCAGGCCTGCGCTGAAATTGCCGGACGGATATTTGCGGATCTCGAACGGATCGGGCATCCGATTGGGCGGGCAGATCCTATGATTGCGGCTATCGCGATGCACAACAATCTGACGCTCATCTCCGGTAATGTAACTCACTATCAACAGATTCAAGACCTGGGGTATCCGCTCAAGCTTAATAACTGGCGATAAACAAGAAACTTTTTTTCAGCAGGCGGGTTCCTGTTTTTTTGATTCCCACTCGCGCACGCGCTCGAAGAGATTCCCCAGCGGTTTCAACTCTGTTACCGGCACGGACAGGTTCTTCGTGCGCGTCCGGTCATATTGGAAGGTGCGGCTTCCGACTGTCAGCACCTCGGCGCGGCGGCGGAATTCCTCGCGAGTGAGGTAGCCCGTGAGCAAAATGCCCAGGCCGTAAACCCAGATGTTGCCCCACTCGTGCGGTTGGACAATGAGCGCTTCGCCGCGCAACGGGCTGTGGAGGCCGAGACGGGCTTCCGGCAGCCGCCTGGCATGGATGTAAAAAAGGCTGTGAAATCCATCCGGCGCGGGAACACGGGCGCGCGGCGGCAGTTCCAGCGCGGCGGTGACGAAATTGCGCGCCGCGTCCATGCCGCCGATCTC
>JBDRTP010000444.1:0-7441 GCA_043823965.1 Chloroflexota bacterium | reverse complement strand
CTACGCCGGCCAGCCCCGTGAGGATGCTTATGCATTGGTCAAGCGGACGCTGAACATCCGCCGCCTTGAGCCCCACGTGTACGCAGAAGCAGAGTATGCACAAGTGAGGACGACCATCGAACGAATGGCCCGAGATGGTATCCCTCTGCACCCCACACGGTTCATTGATGGGAAAGATCACTATGCGCTGTCCAACATTGAGTGAACTCCCCCCACCGCCGCTGGGTAAAGCCGGCTGGCCGTGGACGGAGGAAAGCTCACAAGCTCCGATAATAGGTCGGCAGAGATTCCCAATGGGGGATGCCGAAAGCGGTGCCGCCGATGCCCGACCCTTCGACCTGAACTTACAATGGATGCACATTACATGGTATGCGGGAAAATCCTACACAAGTCCGGCCAGTGAGGCATGATGGAATTGCATATGAGGAGTGAGGCTCGATGTTGACTCTGTTTGCCATCCCCAAACCATTTCGTGGACATGTGGACATATCGACGTCATCCAGCGTAACGCCATTCATAGCTGGACGTGCCTACAGCCGCGTCCTCAGATCATTCTGTTTGGTGACGATGAGGGAACGGCCGAGGTAGCGCAAGAGTTGGGTGTCTATCACGTGCCCAGCGTCGCCCGCAGTGAGTTTGGTACCCCACTGCTCCATGACGTTTTCGCGCAAGCCCATCGCCTGGCCATATCCACTGTGCTGGGGTACGTCAATGCCGATATCATGATGATGAGTGACTTCATGCAGGCCCTAGAACGGGTTGTCCGCTTTAAGCGACAATTCTTGATGGTCGGGCGGCGTTGGGATCTCGAATTGAAGGAGCCTTTGGATTTCGACGAGAATTGGGAGGAGCGGCTCCGGGCTCACGTGGTCAGACATGGTGAATTGCACTCCATAGCGGCAATGGACTATTTTGTCTTCCCGCGTGGGATCTATAAGAAAATCCCGCCTTTTACGGTTGGGCGCATGGCATGGGATAACTGGATGATCCATGCAGCACGGGTCCAGGGTGTTCCGGTGGTGGATGCCTCGCGCGCCGTGATCGTCGTGCATCAGAATCATGACTACGCACACGTCCCGCACAGAACAAGTGGCGCCTGGGGGGGGGCGGAGTCAGAGCAGAACCTGGCTTTGGCCAGTAGCTACGCGCACAGCTTTAGCCTGGATGATGCCACCTGGCTTATGAGCCGACGCTGGTTACTACCCGCTTTGATGACGAGTCACATACGCCGTCGTCTATGGGTGTGCTTGACAAGTTATCCTCGTTTGAAAGCCTGGCTTGCCAGACTAAAACGAAGATTCAGCTCGTTAAAGCCACCCATGTCCAAGTAGGTGGATAACTGGTGCAGATCGCTGGCGTACCCTGGACCGCGCATGTTCCTCGGGGCATGATCGTAACTCCATGGCGAGAGAGGTCGTGAATTGACGATGACCAATTGGCAGCTAGAAACTCCCGTTGCTTTCCTTATCTTCAATCGCCCAAAGGCCACGGTCCGGGTGTTCGCCGAAATCGCCAGAGCGAGGCCATCCAAACTACTGGTGGTAGCCGACGGTCCGCGTCCCGACCGGCCCGGCGAAGCTGAGAAATGCACTGCGGCCCGAGCCATCATCGAGCAGATAGACTGGCCCTGCGAAGTGCTTACCAATTACGCGAAGACCAACCTGGGCTGTGGGCGGCGCGTGTCGAGCGGGTTAGACTGGGTCTTTGATACGGTTGAGGAGGCGATTATTCTGGAAGATGACTGCTTGCCTCATCCGGACTTTTTTCGGTTCTGTGCTGAACTCCTGAATAGATACCGGGAGAATGAACGGGTCATGATGATCACCGGCAGCAACCCTCTGCTCAGATTGGACATACCTGAGAGTTATCTGTTCTCCAGGTACTTTCAGGTCTGGGGCTGGGCCTCATGGAGAAGGGCGTGGCAGAAATACGATTTCGAACTGACGGACTGGCCACAACTCAAAGCCCAGAAGCAGATCCGGTCCTTTTATCCCCAGCCGTACATGGTGAGGCACGTCACGAAGATGTTTGATCTCGTCTATCACGGTCGGATTGGCACCTGGGATATTCAGTGGTTCTACTGCTGCTTGTTTAATAATGGTTTGTGCGTGGTGCCCCGCGTCAATCTGATCTCGAACATAGGCTTAGTAGGTACGCACACCACGGGCGGTATGGACGACGCCTTTCTGCTTCCTACCTTTGCATTGGAGGTTGAAAACCTACGCCATCCTGATCGGGTGCTGCCAGACCTTCTATACGATCAGGGCCTGTTTGAAAGAAGAATCAAAACGCCGATCTGGAAGCGGATGAAGGTGCTAATAATGGCGCTTAGTCGCAGATTACTCACGATGATAAGAGAAGCGGGCTCTCCTCGATGATGGCCGCTCTGTGTAAATGAAGCCTGTCAGATAAGTGTCCGGCAGTGAAGCTTTGAGAGAGAGAATGCAATCATGAGTAACAACCTATCGGAGTCTATTCGCATCTTTATTGATGAGCACATAAACATTTACGAAGGAGAGCAAGCATCTGCTTTATTGGAAGCAAAAGCCAAAGATGTGGTTATTGATCCGCAACAAGGAGTAGTAGAGGTTGATCTTACAAGGTGGGAAGAGGCCCAACGGTATGAGCGCCGAACGTGGCTCGAGCGTGGCCGCTGGAGTTTCACTGATCGCAATGAACATCACCGTGAGTGTTTTGCGGGGTATGCACCTTTGCGTGGACGCAAGTTTAGGCGCGGCATCGAGCTTGGGTGTGGACCCTTCACGAATATGCGGTTCATCCTGGAGAGCTGCGATATTGAACAGGCGCATTTGCTCGATCCGTTAATCAATGACTATCTGACACACCGATTCTGCAAGTATCCGCATCGCCGACTGGGTGGCCTGCTGAATGAGAACATACTGCGGTTGCCTGGTTATCTGAAAAGACCGCTCAAGTCTTTACGAAGCAAGCTGAATGATTGGTGCATAGGCGGCTTGTTGGGCAAGCCAGTTACTATCGAAGCATCAATGGTTGAAACCTACCAGACAGACCAGCGATTTGATCTGGTGGTGGTGATAAATGTCCTTGAACACTGTCAGGATGCACTAAAAGTCTTCACGAAGATTGATGAGATCTTGTTGCCAGGAGGTGTCTTCGTATATCATGATAGGATCTATCATGCTCAAGAGGTCAAACGCAGGTCTGAGATTGTGTATGATGCTGGTCATCCGCTGCGGGTTGATCAGTCAATCGTGGAAGGATTCCTGGTGCATTTTGACATGCTTATGCGCGCTGAGTACCTTGTCGACGCTGAGTTTCGTGGACTGCGCAATAGCCACTATGAGCTTTACTACGTAGGTCAGAAAAAGGAGTCTTCGATGTAGAGAAGTGTCGTAGCTATGTGTTGCTATGCAGTTGATTCGCGCGACTCGACCTTCTGAGGACACCCTATGACCACTGTACATTATGGCTACTTCCGCGGATCGCGCATCTCGACTCCAGATGCGATTGGGCACAACGTGGGCAAGTACCTCGAACAGGAATACGCGGTTATGTATTATGACTTTGCACATAGCTGGGTCATCAAACCCGCTCCTGGCTACCATCTTCAGGTTGCTTCTTACGAATCTTTTATCGGCCGCTGTGACCCGTACTTGGCGCTCACCGGCAATTATTAGTACAATTCGATTGGGAAATCACTGTTTTCTCACCGGCTTCCCAAAATGATTCATTTGGATCTGGCCGTAGACTGTAAGAATTTCCCGGCTATCAAGATTCACTTTAACCCGCCAGGGCCGTGGCGGTTTGTGCATATTGGTAGCACCGTGTGGTTTCGGTTAACTTGGGTGCTTCTGGCGATTCCGAGAATCTCCGTTCTCTTTGTACTTGCTGGCGAAGCGATAGCTCGGTGGATCACGGCAAGAATTCCTGAGAGGCGCGTTTAAACATGACTACAGTCCATCTCGTCTATCCCCACAGCCCACGTATCTCCTGCCCGGACGCTATAGGTCGCAACCTGGGTCAACGACTTGAGCAACACTATCATGTCGCCTATTATGACTGGGATGATTGCCGGGTAATCAAACCCGTGCCAGGAGATATTCTGCTGGGCCACCCACACCCGGCCCCGTGGACGTGCTTTCGCCGCAGCCTCTCCCAACCGGGTTGGCGGCGCGTGCTCGCCATGTCCCCATATCATCACGGGGATCATGTACAAGTTGCTTTTTTAGATTCTTTTATTGAACGTTGTGACTTGTACCTGGCCATTACCGGCAACTACTGGTTTTCATCGGTTGAAACATCGCCATTTGCTCACTGGCGCCCTAGAATGGTACATCTTGACCTGGCACTGGATCGTCAGGATTTCCCGGTGATCAAGACTGGCTTCAACGCGTCTGGCTGTCGCCGCTTCATCTATGTTGGCCACTCTGGCTGGACGAAGAATACCAGTTATCTGAGCGAGATTGCCCGTGCCCTACCTGAGACGCAAATAGGGTGGCTTGGCCGACGCCACCCTGCTATCCCAGACGTACTTCATCTAGGCTTCCAGGATTTCTCAACCGAGAAAGGACGGCAGATGATTGCCTCTTACGACTTCATGATCACGGTCGGCAAGGCCGATGCCAACCCGGCGACGGTCCTGGAAGCCATGGCCTGGGGTCTGATCCCGGTCTGCACATCACAGAGTGGATACGTTGGTTATCCGGGGATCGTGAATGTCCCTATTGATGATGCCAAACGGGCTGTCGAAATCCTTCGCCAACTCCAGTCTATGCCGGAAGAAACCCTTAAAGAAATGCAAGCCATCAATTGGCAAGCTCTGGACACGCATTTCAACTGGGACCAGTTTGCCCAGCAAGTGATTGCGGCCATAGAAAGCGACGCGTGCCCAGATATTGGGCCCGTATCGCCGCTGCGTCGCTTGCATATCCGCTGGGCGGCCACGGTCTCCCCCTACTCCCCCTGGCGTCCGCTCAACCTGGTTCGCTACCTGGTACACGGGCTACAGCGGCGTGGCATCCACCTGGGCCAGGCGCCCTTAATCGGTCCTGGCGGAGACAGACCACCATGTCCATGACCATGGATGAAGCTGTGCTGCGCCTGCGGCGGGACCCGAAATTTGCCCAATTGATCGCCGATTCGTACCTGGAGGCCGACACTCGCGCGTGCGCCGAGCAGTTCCGGCAGTCCGGTGAATTCCAGGAAGTCCAACGACTTCTTGGCTATCTATGCACCGGCACCATCCTGGATCTGGGCGCGGGCACCGGGATTGCCTCCTACGCTTTCAGTACCAGCGGCGCACGGTTGGTTTATGCGCTGGAGCCTGACCACAGCGATATTGTGGGGAGTGGCGCGATCCGCAGGCTGACCCAGGGAATGCCAGTAGAAACAATTGAGGCATACGGCGAAGAGATTCCCTTACCAGATAGCCATGTAGACGTGGTCTACACACGCCAGGTTCTGCACCACACACAGAATCTGACCCAGGTCTTGCGGGAATGTGGCCGTGTCCTGAAGCCGGGCGGCATGTTTCTGGCCTGCCGGGAGCATGTCGTTGACAACGAGTCACAACTCCAGGCCTTCCGGCAACAACACCCCTTTCATCAACTGGTTGGCGGCGAACAAGCCTTTCCTCTCGACGCTTATCTCGATGCCATTCGGCTGGCCGGCTTGCAACTGAAAAACGTGTTCGGCCCCTGGGATACCGTTATCAATGCCTTCCCCGGTGTCAAAGAGCAGGCTGAACTCAGCCACTACCCCCAACAATTGCTGGCCCAGCGATTCGGCCGGCTGGGGGCCTGGGCCGGTACGTTACCAATGGTCCGCTCTTTGGTTTGGAAGTGGCTTAAGCGGCCAGTGCCGGGACGCATGTACACCTTTTTGGCAGAAAAACCATGACGCCCTTGCGTATTTGTCTTGATGCTCGCCTGACGACCGGCATACTGGGTGGTGTTGAGCAAACAATCATCGGGCTGGGTCACGGCCTATCGCAATTGACTGATGGCAATGAGGAATACTTATTCTTGGCCTATGCAGACGCCCATGCATGGCTGACCCCCTATCTGGGTGGTCCATGCCGCATCGTACTTGGTCCTCCCGCGCCACGACTCCCCAGATGGACCAAGCCGCTAAAACCCATCCTGCCACTGACCCACTCACTCTGGCATCAGGTCAGTCCGATACTGGGGCGGCGAAGCATCCCTTTGCCCAGGTCAGATGGAACACTGGAACAAACCGGTGCCATCCTGATGCACTTTACCACCCCGGTCGCCTTCCTGACAAATGTACCTAATCTATATCAAATGTTCGACCTGCAACATCGGCACCTGCCGCAATTGTTCACACCACGGGAACGGTCGGCCCGTGAACTTCAATATCGCACATTTTGCAATCAAGCGCAGGCCATTTCCGTAATGACTGCCTGGGGGAAACAGGATCTGATTCAGCAATATGGACTGCCACCAGACAAAGTGATCGTCATTCCCGGGGCACCTGCACTGACAGCCTATCCCCAGCCTTCGGAGATAGATTTGGCTGTAACACGGCGCAAATTCCTGCTTCCCGATACGTTTCTCTTTTATCCGGCCCAAACCTGGGCGCACAAGAATCATATTGGATTGCTAGACGCCCTGGCTCGCTTGCAGCACGAACAACATCTGACTATTCCCCTGGTCTGCTGCGGCACGTGCAACGAGTACTTCCCGCTGATTGAACGCCACATGCGCGATCTGGGACTAGCTCGCCAGGTTAGGTTCCTGGGGTTTGTGAGCCCGCTGGAACTGCAGTGCCTATATCAGCTTTGCGGCGCTCTGGTCTTCCCGACCAAATTCGAAGGCTTTGGCATGCCGTTACTGGAGGCTTTTCTCTCGGGCGTACCGGCAGCCTGCTCCAACGTCACCTGCCTGCCCGAACTGACCGGGGATGCCGCCTTGTTGTTCGACCCAAATCAGCCCGACGAGATGGCGCAGTCAATCTACCGACTCTGGACAGATGAGCCCTTACGCCAGACATTGATCGAGCGCGGACGCCGGCGCGTGGCCCGCTTTTCGTGGGAACATACGGCACGCATCTTCCGAGCACATTACCGGCGACTAACCAACCGCCCACTTACGGACGAAGACCAGGAACTGCTGGCCGCGTCAATGGAGAAACTGTGACCACGCATCGCCCAACGCTGAAGGAACTTCCCCTGCCCCCACCCCACCGGACCGGCTGGCCGTGGACAGAGGCCAGCCCTCCACCACCCACCACCCCAGCGGACAATCAACCGTGGCCGCGGGTCAGCATCGTCACGCCGTCCTACAATCAGGGGCAGTTCATTGAGGAGACCATCCGCTCGGTGCTGCTGCAAGTTTACCCGGCGTTGGAATACATTGTCGTGGACGGGGGCTCGAACGACGGGACGCTGGACATTCTGCGCCGCTATGAGGACTGGCTCCGCTGGGTCTCTGAGCCAGAC
>JBDRTP010000443.1:0-6623 GCA_043823965.1 Chloroflexota bacterium | reverse complement strand
CATCAAGTGCGTAACTTCTGTCCTAATTTTCTAAATCCTTTACATACGTCCGGTGCATCTTATAGAAATCAATCCCAAGATTCTGCATCTCGCGCTGCATCTTGTCATTCTCTACGCCGATTTGCACGACCTCGGCGTGGCGGTAGCGCGGGTTCTCGGTCACACTCTTGAACATCTCGCTGAAGAGAATCGCCGTCCCGCCCAGGCCGCGATATTCCTCGACCATCCCCGCGCCGTTGATGTTGATCCAGTCGGTGGTACGGAGTTCGAGCAGCATGGCCAGCCAGCCAAAGGGGAAGAGGCGGCCCTTCGTCCGCTGCAGCGCCAATCTTAAATGTTTCACTTTTTAAGTTTTGTTGACACACTATGCGTAAAATACTTGACGAAAAAAAAAGAGACTGTGATAGAATCGGAGCAAAATTGTCGCTTGTCTAGTCAAGGGGAGAGCGATGCTGGCAAAATTACCCAAAGACCATTTTCAATCGTAAAATTCATAAACTTTCAAGGAGGATGAAAATGAAACGGAATGAGGTTGTCACTTCAGTAATTGCAGGGCTTATTTTGGGCGTGTTGGTTCTTGCAACAGGTAGCCCTCTACTCGGCTCAGAAACGGCATCTGCGCAATTGCCTGTGGCAGATGTAGTTACTTTAATGCGCAACAGCCATGAAAAATGGTCAAGTGTAAGTTTGGATGCTGTGACGGTGTGGCACGTAGATGGTGAATCTCAAACCGTCACCATGTCTGTGCAGATTCAGCAACCTAATCAATCTCGTATATCTATCTATCAGGTTGATAACAAGGGAAATGTTTTGGTGGATTATTTGTGGGTGACAGATGGGAAAATAATTTACGAACAAAACAACCTTTCAAAGAAATATACCGAACATCCTGTTCCTGATTTTGCTAAATTGCCACTTGACGACTTGGTTAAGTCAGCTTCTGTCTTGGGAGAGCCAGTTATAATTCGGCATCCAATGGCGATGATAATGCCTTCGCCATTGTCTGACTATCTGTTTCCCACAGGGTTGTCCCAAAGGATAGGTGTATATACACTTGAGAAAGATGATATGCTTGAAAACCGCAAATCCGTTGTGGTGAATTGGAGAAACAACAGAAACAACAATAGTGACGGGGGTTGGGCACAATCACGATATTGGGTTGATACCGATACTGGTATCATTTTGAAAGCAATAACTTACGGAGAGAATAATGTGGTTTTTGAAGAAATGACTATCACGAATTTAACCCTTGATGCAGGCATTCCTTCTGATGCCTATGTTTTCCAACCACCTCTGGATTATGAGTTCATTCCCTATGCTGAGTTCACAGCCTTTGGTCAGTAAAAAGGAGAATGAAATGTTCACCAAAAACTTGAAGCGGATTGTATTGGCGATACTTGTTTCGCTTATTATGACTGCAACCATATCAAACCTCGTGTCAGCCGCTACCTATTATATAAGCGAACAAGGCGCGAGGTTTATTCAAGGCTCAATACCTATCGAAAATCTTAGCCCCTGTTCGTCGTATGGGTTATCGGCCTGCCAAGATAATAATGTTAAACGTGGATACTTAACCCAGGGACAGTTGGGTAAGTGGCTAGCAAGCGCATCTGGCACAACCAGAAGAAGGATGGATTGGTATGCCTATATACCGAATTCGAGTGCTACCTTTGGGGCGGTTTACTATAATGTATCTGATGGCTCTGCAACCCCCGAAGTTTTCAGCGTGCCTGTAAATCAGAACACATGGAAAGGTGGGCAAGTATGGCTGGGTTATCTAAGTCTTGGTTATAACAAAAGCTTTATGTGGGTGAATACATCAAGCTGTGTCCCTGGTTACTCTTGTAACAGTTCCATGCCAATCTATTACGACATGGCTAGATTTACTTACTAAGATTTGTCTAAAAAGAGTTGTCTGTCGTTATCAGACAGACAACTCTTTTTAATAGACTGGACGAAATATGAAAAATACGGTTTTCTTTTTCTTTCTCGTTTTACTGTCTGCATGTGTACCCGGTAAAGATACGAGCATCAATACACAGGCTCCATTATTGGCAACTGTGCCAAACGAAAGCGAGCGACTTTATTTTGCGTCTGTTCGGGATGGAGTTTCTAGTATAGCTTATTTGGACTTATCTTGTCTAGAAATACAGTGTTTGGGAAAAATAATCCTTTTGCCTAGAGTGACACTAGGCGATATTGCTTCTCAAATTTTATGGTCTCCAACCGGCGAGTTTTTTTTCGTTGCATCGTATTTGAACGGGAACATGGATATTTTGAAGAGTAACGCTGACGGCACCGACGTGCGTTTTCTGTTAAATAGCGCTGATAGAGAAGAGATTATTGCGCAGTCACCAAATGGCAATTTTGTTTTGTTTCAAAAAGATGTAATTGAAGGCAATAACGCGTATTCCCAAGTTTGGCAAGTTGGGATTGATGGGACAAATTCACAGTTCCTGGTCAATGGATGCTGTGCACAATGGTCGTCTGATGCTAATTTTATTTATTATCTCGATTATTTTGGCGCGCATTTAGATATTTTTAGGCTTTCATTGAACGATATGTTGTCTGAAAATTTAACAAATTCGCCGCAAGATGAAGAACGCGATATTGCTGTTTCTCCCGATGGAACAATAATTGCATATACGGTTATTAAGCCAGATAACAATTCGGTGATTTATGTTATGGATAAAAATGGTGGCGGCAAAGTTGAACTCATATCCAATCTTCCGAATGCAAGCCAACCTGTTTGGTCGCCGGATGGAACAAAGATAGCACTCATATCTCAATCTTCTAATGTTACTCCCGCGGAAATTTATGTTTTCGATTTGGAAAAGAGAACTTACCTAAATATATCAAATTCGCCTGGTTTTGCCAGTCATAACCCTGTTTGGTCTCCAGACGGGACTCAAATTGCTTTCGATTCCCTAAAAGATGGGAATTTAGACATTTATCTTGTAAATTCAGATGGTAGTAATTTAATAAAACTGACGAATGCAGACAACACTACAGAATTTCTATTTCCGAGCTGGCAACCCTGATTTGACAAAAAATGTCAATCCTCGTCCGTTAATGTACCACCGATTCGCGGCAACGATGTATTACTTTTTGGGCAGATGCAGGTTGGAGAAAGACAGATATCTAGTATTACAGCGCAAGGTTGCGACTTTTACCCTCATCATGTATATGTATGGCATCAAGAGCTGCACGAAACCGCCAGATATAGCCAGAAAACACGAACATTGCGCTGTAATGTGCGGTAGATGCGGAAGGGCAGGCCGAGGAAGTCCCGCACCTGCTTTTTGTCGGCGAGGTCGAGTTGGAGTGTGTTCATAGAGAGAGCACTCCTCTCTCCAGAAATTGGGAGCCCCGCAGGGGTGCTACGCGAAGGGGACGGGGGTGAGGGTTACGCAGCCTGGCGCGCCTTCTCCAATTTGGCGCGTTCGGCCATCTGCGCCCGCAGCGAGCGGATGTCGCCATCCACGAAGAACAGCGCGCCCAGGTAGATGACGAAGCAGACCAGCCAGGCGGTGATGCTGATGGTCAGGATGGCGGTGTGCATATTGAATGCGTCGGCGATGATGCCGGCCAGCAGCGGAGCCAGCGCCGCGCCGCTGTTCTCGATGAAGTACTCCACCGACATGGCCGTGCTGCGCACTTCGGGCATGGCGATGTCCTGCACAGTCGAAATGACGTTGGGTGAAGAGAACGGCATGAAGATGGCCGTCAGGATCATCAGGAAGAAGAACGTACTACGCGCCTCAATGGGCGTCTGCATGGCGAAGAACAGAAAGATCGCGCCGAGCAGCACTCCCGCGCTGGAGACGATAATGCGGCCTTTGTTCGTGCGCTTGAACAGCCAGTCGCCGACCGCGCCGCCGACGAAGTAACCACTCGCCAGGATCAGGATGATCGGCGCCATCGTGAACAGCACGCTGTCGCTATCGTACCCCCGTTCCTTCATCAAGTAGTCGAAAAAGAAGTAGGTGATGACATTCCAGGGAAAGACGCCAGCGAAACCTTGCAGGAAGACGAACCACATGGTGCGTTTCTTGAGCGCCTCTTTGGCATACGCCCAGGAGAAACGGTATTGCCCGATCGTTTCCAGGTCGGCCAGTTCAGGTTCGGCCTTGCCACGCGGCATCTCTTTGACGAAGAAGAAAATCAATACTGCCAGGGCGATGCCCAGCGCGCCGGTGAGATAGAAGACCGAACGCCAACCGCCGATCAGCGGGGCGACCATCAGCGCCAGGATCATGCCGAGCAGATAGCCGATTGGCTGGGCAAATTGCAGGATGCCGTAGACCTTGCCGCGCATCTGCGGGCCGAAATAATCGGCGATCAGGCTGTACAGGCCGGGGTAGGATGAATCGTCAATGCCGGTCGAGGCGCGCGTGGCGACGAAACCCGGGTAAGTGCGGACGACCGCGCTCAACCAGGTCGTCGCGCCCCAGATGAACGAGGCCAGCGCCAGTAGTTTGGCGCGGGCGTAGCGGTCATACAGGTAGCCCCAGACGGGATACAAGAGCGTGCTGACCAGCAGCGCCCCAGAGACGACCAGCCCGAACTGGGTGTTGGTAATGCCAAAGGATTCGCTGATCGGCCCCTTCAATGGCCCGATGAGCAACTTGTCTGTTTGGTGCAGCAGCATGAACAGAAAGAACATAAGCACAACGAACCAACGGTAACGCGTAGGCTTGGACATGGCTGACCTCCTGAGCAGGGGATTGGGGGAAACTAGAAATAGTCTACAACATAAAGACGGGCGAGTCAAACAAAAAAAACAGCCTCCCCGAAACGGGAGAGGCTGTTGACGAGCAAATATTTGGCTATTTGTCGAGGAAAAGGAATACCGCGGCGCCAAGCGCGAGGATGCCCGTCAGGAAGCCGTTGCTGAACACACCGAAAGCAGCCAGAGCAGCAAACAGGAAGAACAGTACCATGAACCAGGTCGAAATAGCTTTAGGCATTTTCATTGTAAATATCTCCTTTAGCAAGATGATAATGGTCGCTGGCCGGATTGCCAGTCTGACAATAAAACACACATCTACGCCAGAGGTTGCGTTTTGCACAGACGGATTATTATTTTAGCATGGTAGAATCTTCCTCATGACTTACGCTGAAACCATCGCCAACCAACTTAACGTCCGCCCGCATCAGGTGGAAGCCGCCATCCTCCTGCTCGACGAGGGCAACACCGTCCCCTTCATCGCCCGCTACCGCAAGGAAATGACCGGCACGCTCGACGACGAGCAGGTGCGCATCGTGGCCGATGAAGTCGTCCGCCTGCGCGCCATCGAAGAGCGTCGCGTCTCCATCCTGGCTTCCATCGAAGAGCAGGGCAAGTTGACCGACGAACTGCGCGGCGCCATCCATGCCGCCGCAACCATGACCGCGCTGGAAGACATCTACGCGCCCTACAAGCCAAAACGCCGCACGCGCGCCATGATTGCGCGTGAAAAGGGACTCGAAGGCCTGGCTAACCACATCCTGAATCAAACCATTATGGTAGCTGTTCCACATAGCACAGTGGAAACAGCTACCATTACTCAGCGCTCGATGGAAGAGATCATCAAAGAGTCGTATCTTTCCGAGCAGGTCGCCACCGTTGCAGAAGCGCTGCAAGGGGCGCGTGACATTGTCGCCGAAACCATCAGCGATAACGCCGAAGTGCGCCAATCCACGCGCGAGAAGGCGCTGAAATTCGCCAAAATCACGGTCGAAAAGGTGGAAGATGCCATGGACGAGAAACGCGTCTACGAGAGTTACTACGCCTTCGAAGGCCGTGTAGAACGCCTCCAGCCGCACCAGATTCTGCTCTCAATCGCGGCGAAAAGGAAGGCATCCTGCGCGTGCGCGTCCACATAGACGAGCGCGACTGGCGCACCGCCGTTGAAAATGTCTTCGAAGCCGATATTCTCTCGCCCTTCGCCGACGAACTGGTGCTGGCCGAAGAAGATGCCGCCAGCCGCCTGCTGCTGCCATCCATCGAGCGCGACGTGCGCCGCGAACTGAGCGAAAAAGCCGACAGCCACGCCATCAACGTCTTCGCCACCAACCTGCGCGCCCTGCTCGGCCAGCCCCCGCTGGCGGGACACACTACGCTCGGCATTGATCCCGGCTTCCGCACCGGCTGTAAAGTTGCCGTGGTTGACCCGACCGGCAAACTGCTCGATACCGGCACCATTTATCCCCACGAACCCAAAAACGACTGGGTCGGCGCGCTGACGGCGCTCGAAGATATGATCAACCGCCACCACGTCACGCTCATCACCATCGGCAACGGCACCGCCTCGCGCGAAACGGAAAGACTCGCCGCTGAATTAACACGTAACACGCAAGACGCAACACGTAAAACGCAACCCGCAACACGTACCACGCAACTCGTCAAATATCTCATCGTCAACGAGGCCGGCGCGAGCGTCTACTCTGCCAGCGCACTGGCTCGACAGGAATTTCCCGACCTCGACGTGTCCATTCGCGGCGCGGTCTCCATCGCCCGCCGCGCCCAGGATCCGCTCGCCGAACTGGTCAAGATTGACCCCAAATCAATCGGCGTCGGCCTGTACCAGCACGATGTGGACCAGGCCGCCCTGACGCACGCCCTGGATGGCGTGGTCGAA
>JBDRTP010000442.1:0-22731 GCA_043823965.1 Chloroflexota bacterium | reverse complement strand
CCCCGCGATACGATTGCAAATGAGCAGCCGGTCGGAGAAATCCAACCGGCTGCGTTGATTCTACAGGTTTTCGTAAGCCTTCCGGCGATCTTTGCGCCGCGCCAGTTCACTGGCATAGCGGACGCCGAGCGTATCCTTATGTTCCCGCGTCCAATCGGTAAGTTTAGTTTTACCAGCCGGCGGTGAATCGGTGCAGAGCAAATCAACCATCAATCCCTTCACTTCTGGCCAGGTGATCATCACATCGCCGACCAGCTTGCCGATGACCCAACCGACCGCGTAACCGAGCGCGGGCGGCACGGATACGATCGGGCGTTTGACCCCGATGATCTCGCCGATGACACGCGCCAGGTCGCGATAGGTGAACGTCTCCGGGCCGATGGCGTCAATGATGACATTCTCGCGGCGCCTGCCCTGTTTCACGGCCAGCGCGGCCAGGTCGTCCACATAAATCGGCTGGAGGCGATACTTGCCGTCGCCGAACACGCCAAAGACCGGCAGATGACGCAATGCCCAGGCGATATTATTGATCAGGATGTCTTCCTGGCCGAAAATCACCGTCGGGCGCAGGATGGCATACGAAAGGTCGGATTCAATGAGCGCCCGTTCCAGTCGCGCCTTGCCTGAGAAATATTCCAGCGGCGAATCTTCGGACGGGTTGGTGATGCTAACATGGACGACGTGCTTGACGCCGGCTTTTTTCGCCGCCTCGAACAGCCGGAGTGTATTCTGCACCGCCGATTCGTGCTTGAAAAACGAGTAATTGAAACGCACCCAGTAAGTGTTGTAAAGCACCTCCGCGCCGCGCAGCGATTCGACCAGTTCATCCGGCCGGTCGAAGTTGAATGAACGCACCTCGACCTTCTCGCCAAACGGATTGGCGCGCTTGACCGAATTGGTCAGCGTGCGCACGCGGCAGCCTTCTGCGAGCAAGCGCGTGGCAATGTATTTGCCGGAGTAGCCAAAAGCGCCGGTGACGACGTGAAGTTCTTTCGCCATAGTATTAATTTCCTTCTACCGATATTTTTGCCAGTGCCATCACCCGATCATGGTTGGCCGTAAAAAAACTACCTGCACGCGGCGGGCAGAAAGCGAATAACATAATTCTGTTTTACGCAACGTCCATTTGATACTGATATACAGGCACTTGCACCGTGCGGCTTGGTTGCTTTGCAGATTGCAGCGCGGCGTCGATCTTTTTGGCGACTTCGGGGCGCAGGAATTTTTCGCCGCATTGGAGGCAAACACCCATCGGGACACCTTCAAAAATCAATAATTCACCTTTCCAGCGAATTTCGCGCGGCAGCAGGCGTTCTTGCACTTTCCCGCCGCAGAAATAGCAATCATCATATTGGTGTCTCATCTCAACCTCCAAATAGTCTCATAGTCTCGCGAACGTGCATTGATCCTCCCGCTGAGTGATGACATCAGGACTATCAGACTACAAAACTACAAAACTACAAAACTACAAAACTATAAAACTAACAAAACCTTGTTCTCATTGCGATTCTGGCTGATCGTGTGCCGGCAGGCTAAAGATAAAGCGCGCCCCGCGTCCGCTCTCGGACTCGACGCTGATTTTACCACCCGCGGCCGCGATGATTTGCCTGACAATCGCCAGTCCCAGCCCTGTGCCTGGCAGGTCTAGCTCTTTGGCGTTTGCGGCGCGGAAGAATTCGGTGAAGAGACGCGCTTGCTCTCCCGCCGGGATACCGATGCCGGTATCACTGACGACGCCGATGATATTTCCGGCGTCCACGCGCAGGCTGACGGTCACCGCGCCGTCGGAGGGTGTGTATTTGACGGCGTTGCTGATCAAATTCGTCCAGACGCTCTTGAAACGCTCCGGCGTGCCCATCACCGGCGGCAGGTCGGGGGCGATGTTCAAATCAAGGCGCAGGTTTTTTCGCGCCGCCTGTTCGCGAAAATTATCCATAACGGTGACCAGCAGTTCTTCCAGATGAACAGGCGCGGTTTTGACGGGTTTTGCCAGTACCTGCAACTGGCCCAGTTCCAGCAAATCGGCGATTAAATCCATTTCTTCCTGCGCTCGCGCCATGCACTTTGCGATGATTTCACGTTGATTCTCCGGCGGGACGTAACCATCCAGTATCAGCTGCAAATAATTCTGAATGGCTGCCACCGGCGCCTGCATTTCGTGCGTCACCAGCCGGATGAATTGGCGCTTGGCTTTATCCAGTTCTTCGAGACGGGCTTTTTCCTCGTTCAGGCGGCGCGCCTCGGCCTCGATGGCCTGCAGACGCCACGCTTCCAGCGTGAGCCGCCGCCGTTCCAGTCCATGATTGACGGCCAGGGTCAGATCATCCACCGAGAAGGGTTTGGTGAGAAAATCATACGCACCCTGCTTGATGGCCTGCACGGCCAACTCGACGGTTGCGTAGCCGGTGATGATGATGCAAACGATTTCTGGGTCGTGCCGGTGAATCTCTGCAATCAGGTCAATCCCACTCACGCCCGGCATCATGATGTCAAGCAGCGTCAGGTCGTAGCCGCCGGATTGGATTTTTTGCATCCCCTCCGCGCCGCTCGTGGCGATATCCACGCTGAGACCTTGCGGGGCCAGTGCCCGCCGGATGCCTTCGCAGATGCCGATTTCGTCGTCAATTACAAGGATTTTGGCGTTGTCCATGGATCACCCGATAAGTCCCTCAGTATTGTTCTGGGAAGGCGCGGCGGCGATTTCCGGCGCAGGCAGTTGGATTGGCAAAGTAACCGTGAAGATGGCGCCTTTGCCGATCTGGCTCTGCACGTTGACCTGGCCGCGGTGCATCTTGATGATGCCATAGCTGATTGCCAGCCCCAGGCCGGTGCCTTTGCCAACCGGCTTGGTGGTAAAAAAGGGTGTGAACAGTTTAGCCAGGTTTTCGGGCGGGATGCCGGCGCCGGTATCCTGGATTTCGACCGTGATCATACCCCTCGGGCCGGGGCGCGTGCGGACGGTCAATCTCCCGCCCTCCGGCATGGCTTCGACCGCGTTGATCATCAGATTGCGAAATACCTGGCGCAATTGGGCCGCGTCGGCCTCGATCAGCGGCAGACGCGGGTCCAGTTCGGTGACAATGGAGATGTTTACCGTTTTGATATACCTGGGCGACAGTTCGCTTATCTCACGCAGGATTTCATTGACATCCGTCGGCTGCGCCATCACCTGCTGGTGGCGGGCAAAGTTGAGCAGGTCGGCCACGATGTGCTTGCAGCGTTTGGTCTCACTGACAATCATTTTCAGGTCAGCGCGGCGCGGGTCGTCTTCGGCGCACTCATTGGTCATGGATTCTGAATAGAGCAGGATTGTCCCCAGCGGATTATTCAGTTCGTGGGCCACGCCCGCCGCCAGTTGGCCGAGCGAGGCCAGTTTTTCCTTATGCATCAGTTGATCCTGTGTGGCTTGCAGCGTGTCGAGCATTGTGTTGAAGGAGTTCTCCAACTGGCCGACCTCGCCCCCGGCGCGCACCGAGACGCGCGCGGTCAGATCGCCCTGTGTGACCAATTGGCTGGCCTGTACCAGTTCGCGCAGTTCCTTGAGCGGGCGGGTGATGGAGCGCGCGACGGGCGATGCCAGCAGGAAGGTCATCAGAATGGTCGCTGCCGCCACGAGCGCAATGCGCTGGTTGAAGGTCGTCAGCAACTGCAAGAACAACGCCTGGCGGGCACCCGCGTACAGTATCCCCACCACCTGACCGGTGTGATCGCGTATCGGTTCGTAGCGGGTGATATAGTTCTCATTGACGACGAATGCCGGGCCGACATATTCGCGCCCATCCCTCAATACCACCTGGCCGACGGTTTCTGCGAGGCGCGTGCCAATCGCCCGTTCCCCGGCTGCCGTCATTATGTTGGTTGAGACCCGCAAATCGCCCAGAAAGATGGTAACCGAGTCAACCTGGGCGGCGGTCTTGATTTGATCCACCAGGGTGAAGTCGTTGTTGAACATGTGAAAGGCCATTGCGATGCCGATAGTCTGGCCTTCGGCGTCGAGAATTGGCGCGACACTGACCAGCGCCAGAGCCGCTGTGCCTTCGCGCGGGTCAAACGGGAGGGGCGAGGCCCTGGGCGTGTCAATCAACAGGATGCGCGCCTGTTCTGCCAGCCCGACCTGTTCCAAGAATTCGACCGGGATGACTTCGGTGGCGGCAATTTGATTTCGTTCCAATAGGCTTTGCCGGACGATTGGTAAATTGGCCCAGTTGCTCCCCGCGTTCACTGGCGACCAGGTTCCGCCGGTCTCGGCCTGACAGCCGGTCAATATTTTCCCTTCCGCGTCGAGGATGGCGATAAAGTGATTGCCCGATGACAGGCCGGGAATCCTGCTGAATAATTCGGCGCGCATGGTCTGCAAGGCGCTCTCGTTGCCATGTCTGGCCGCAGTGATATTCTCGATCACTGCGGGCGCCAACGCCAGTTGACCGGCGACGCCGGAAATTTCATCCAGTCTGGTGCTGTAAAAGGTCTCGGCCAGGCGGATATCCCGCGCCACCCGTTCATCCATCGCCTCGGAAAGGTAACTATTAATTGTGTATGAGATGACCCATGTGCCGATGCCGAAGGCAACGGCGGCCACCAGCGTAAATGAAATTACCAGCGCGGCATGGAACGGCGCGGGATAGAGGTTTTTGAAAAACCGGATAACGGCGCGCATTTCTCAGCCTCCTTCTGCCAAGAATGCCTGTCAAAACTGCCACGTAGGGCGGGTTTCTTACCCGCCGTATGTCGGCAGGTATCGAAACCTGCCCTACTTTAGCAGCAGTTTGTTGACCTGTTTGATCAAATCCGCCGGTTTGATCGGCTTGCTCATAAAGGCGCGGATGTGGATGTATTCGTCGGTGGGGAATAATTCGGCGTAGTCGGTATTGGCGATGGATGTGACCATGATGATGGGAATGTCGCGCATGGCCGGGTCGTCGTGCATCTCCTGGCTCATCGCAAGGCCGTCCAGCACGGTATCCATGATGACGTCGAGAACGATGATGTCGGGTTTGTCTTCCCGGGCGCGCTGAAAACCTTCGTTGCCGCTTTTGGCGCTGGTGACAGTGTGGCCTTCCGCTTCCAGAACTATGCGGGTGGCGTTGACGAAATCCGGGTCGTCGTCCACGATGAGAATTTTAGCCATAATCTTTCTCCTTCGATTTACCGCCGAGAACGCAAAGAGCGCAGAATTTTTATTTTCTCTCTCCGCGTTCTTGGCGTACTCTGCGGTTACACTATTCTATATGTGTTTCAGGTGGGGCTAAGCCCAGCCCCTGAATGTCTTGATGGTATGCAGTCGGCAGAGTGTGGTGCGGGAGTTATCCCGCACAGACAAATGCGGCTAAAAACTGATGGTTTAAGCCATATCTGGGGTGGGCGGATTAACAATCCGCCCCACGAAAACCGCAGACATACCAATTAGACACTCAGGGAGCCCAGCCCAAAGCGTCAAGGTTAAACCAGACAGTGTTTATTCAGAATATGATACTCGAATTCCGAGCGGAAATGCTGGATGGCCGAGCGGGCCGGGTTGACCAGCATGGCGCCCATCGGGCAGAAGGTGATGCCATCAATGCCCCGAGCGAGTTCCAGGGCGCGCTCAATGTCATCCATTGTTCCCTGGCCGCTTTCGATGCGGTTGAGCGTTTCATACAGCCGCTGCGAACCGATGCGGCAGGGCGTGCAGCGCCCACAGGATTCGTGGGCGAAGAATTTGGTCAGGCGACGGGCGGTCTCGACCATGCAGGTGGTTTCGTCCAGCACGAGGATGGCGCCGGTGCCAAGTTCGCTGCCGGCCGCTTTGAGCGTTTCGTAGGCCATCGGCACGTCAATCTGGCTGGCGGTCAGCATTGGCGTGGAGGCCCCGCCGGGGATGACGGCCTTGAGTTCCCGCCCGCCGCGTATGCCGCCGGCGTGTTCGTATATAATTTCGCGCAGCGTGACACCCAGCGGCAGTTCGTAATTGCCCGGCCGGTTGACGTGTCCGCTGACCGAAAAGATTTTTGGCCCTTTGCTCTCCGCCGTGCCGATGCCCGCGAACCACTCCGGCCCGCGCTGCAGGATGTGCGGAATGCAGGCCAGCGTCTCGATATTGTGGACGAGCGTGGGCAGGCCGAAGAGTCCCGTCTGCGCCGGGTAGGGTGGTTTCAAGCGCGGGTTGCCGCGCTTGCCCTCCAGCGATTCGAGCATGGCCGTCTCCTCGCCGCAGATGTATGCGCCTGCGCCGCGATGCACGGACATGTCCAGGTCAAAGCCGGAGCCGAGGATGTTTCTGCCCAGAAAGCCGTATTCATAGGCATCCGCGATGGCTTTGATCCAGCGTTTGACGCCCAGGAAAAACTCACCGCGAATGTAAACGTAGGCGCGGCTCGCCCCGACGGCGTAAGCGGCGATGATGACGCCCTCGATGACTTGGTGTGGGTCGCGCTCGACGATTTCGCGGTCTTTGAAGGTGCCGGGCTCGCCCTCGTCGGTGTTGACGGCGACGAATTTCTGGATGCCGGGGCCTTTGGGCATGTAGCCCCACTTGACGCCGGCCGGGAATCCCGCGCCGCCGCGTCCGCGCAGGCCGGAGCGCTTGACCATGTCAATCAATTCGTCCGGCGTTTTGGTCAGCGCCAGTTTCACCGCCGCGTAGCCGCCATGCGCCAGGTAAGTGGCGATTTTCTCCGAATTGGGGCGGTGGATGTTGCGGGTGAGAATGGGCTCGAACATGGTTTTCTGGGGTATAAGACGTGAAACGTAAAATGTGAAACGTAAAACGTAAATTGCGCTTTACGTTTTACGCATTACGCAATTTCTCCAGCAGCGCGTCAATTTTCTCGGCTGTCACGTGGCCGTATAACTCGTCATTGACCTTGAGCGCGGGCGCGACATCGCACGCCGCAAGGCACTCGACGACTTCCAGCGTGAATTTGCCGTCGGGCGTGGTCTCGCCTGGTTTAATCTTAAGCCTTTTGGCGATGAAGTCAATCATCGGTTCAGCTCCGCCGACCAGATAACACGATAATCCCTCGCAGACCTGGATGCGATACTTGCCCTGCGGCTCCAGTTTGAACAGCGTGTAAAAACTGGCAGTCGAGCGCACCTGGCCTTCCGTCAGGTTCAGCCGGTCAGCCACGCGCCTGATGGCCTCCGCGCTCAACCAGCCATATTGCTCCTGTGCGATGTAGAGCGCGGCCAGGAGCATGGCGCGCTTTTTGGGATTTTCGATGGCAGGCGGGATCGTGGCCTTTGATTCGTCCATCTTTATGCCTTTGAGTCTGATAATCTATAGTCTTCTAGTCTAATGGTCTTTCGGAGCGTCTATGAGACTATCAGATTATTCGACTATTCGACTACCTCAACTTTCACCGCGCAGACCTTGAACTCCGGTATCTTGGAAACTGGGTCGAGGGCGGCGATGGTCAGTTCGTTGACCGAGGCCTGCGGGAAGTGGAAGTTGCCATACACCATGCCGGGCGGGACGCGGTCGGTTACCTGGGCTTCGGCTTCGATGCTGCCGCGCCGCGATGTGACCCGCACGCGCTTGTTCCCGTTCAGGCCCAGTTTCTCTGCATCTTCCTCGTTGACTTCGATGAGCGGCTTGGGATAGATTTCCAGCAGGCCCTTGGAGCGCCGCGACATCTGCCCGCCGTGCCAGTGATACAGCACGCGGCCGGTGCTTAACACCATCGGGTACTCGTCGTCGGGCAGCTCGGCCGGCGGGATGTGTTCGATGGGCATGAACTTGCCCAGCCCGCGTGTGAATTTGCCTATGTGCAGAATGGGCGTGCCGGGATGCTCGGCGTTGGGGCAAGGCCATTGCAGCGTTTCACCGCGTTCCAGCCGGGCGTGACTGATGCCAGTGTACTGCGGTGTGAGGGCAGCGATTTCGGCCATAATCTGGGTGGTGTTCTCATAATTCCAACCGGCGTAGGGCGCATTTGCGTCCACTCTGCGTGAGACTTCCGAAGTCTCCGACATCCTCTCCGAAGGGGAGACTTCGAAAGTCTGGAGGACGCGTTTCGCCAGTTCAGCCGTAATCCACCAATCTTCACGCGCCTCGCCGGGCGGCTCGACGGCCTTTCGCACCATCTGCACGCGGCGCTCGGTGTTGGTGAAGGTGCCGCTCTTCTCAGCAAACGAGACGCCGGGCAGCAGCACATCCGCGTAGGCTGCGGTTTCGGATTCAAACAGTTCCTGCAAGACCAGGAAGTCCACGCTCTCCAGGCAGTGGCGGATGTGATTGGTATCCGCGTCGCTCATCACCGGGTCCTCCCCCAGGATGTACAGCGCGTGAGTCTTACCTTCGAGGATGCCGGGGATCATCTCGGTGACGGTCATTCCGACTTTGTCGGAAAGGATGAAGGATGAAGGATGAAGGATGTTTTCTTCAGCCTCTGTTTCATCCTTCCGCCTTCCGCCTTCATCCTTCAGAAGAAGTCCCCATGCTTTGGCAAACTTCTCTCGAACAGCAGGATCCGTTACGGGTTGATAACCGGGATACACATTCGGCAGGCCGCCCATGTCGCAGGCGCCCTGGACGTTGTTCTGGCCGCGCAGCGGATTCACGCCGCCGCCGGGGACGCCCATGTTGCCAAGCAGCATTTGCAGGTTGGCGAGGTCCATTACATTCCGCACGCCGGTAATGTGCTGGGTGATGCCCATCGCCCACAGCACGGCCATCGGCTTGCTCGCGCCCATGATTTTGGCGGCCTGCTCGAGGTCCGATACCGGAACGCCGGTGATTTCGGAGACCTTTTCGGGCGGGTACTGCATCACGGTGGCCTTGAACTCGTCGAAACCTTCAGCGCGTTCCTCGATGAACTTCGTATCCGCCCAGCCCTTTTCAAGAATAATATGCATCAGCCCATTGAGCAGGGCAATATCCGTGCCGGGTTTGTGCCGAAGATGCAGGCTGGCGAAATCGGTGAGCGGAATGCGACGCGGGTCGGCCACGATGAGAATCGCGCCGCGCTGTTTGACCGCCTGCCGCAGGCGCATCCCGATGATCGGGTGCTGCTCGGTGGTGTTCGAGCCGATGACGAAAAAGGCCTGCGCGTTCCCGGCAATATCATCAATCGAGTTGGACATGGCGCCCGAACCGAAGGAAGTGGCCAGACCGGCCACAGTGCTGGAGTGTCAGAGGCGGGCGCAGTGGTCTATGTTGTTCGTCCCGACCACCTGACGGGTGAACTTGTTCATCAAGTAGTTCTCTTCGTTCAGGCACTTGGCCGAGGTCAGCACGCCAATGGAATCTGAGCCATGCGTATCTCGGATGTCGCGCAGTTTCTTTGCGGTAATATCGAGGGCGGTGTCCCAATCCACTTCGACCCATTCAGATGGCTGATGGCTGATGGCTGATTGCTGATTACCCCTCGTTGATTCGCTGACTCGCTGAATCTTTTCCGCTGACTCGCTGACTCGCTGAATCTTCGGCTTCTTCTTGCCCTCCAGCAGATACCTTCGGACCCTCGGCCTGGTCAACCGGTCGGGATGATGGACGTAATCCCAGCCAAAACGTCCCTTGACGCACGTCCAGCCATGATTGGCCGGGCCGTTTGCGCCCTCGACGCGGATGATCTGGTTATCCCTGACGTGCAGGCTGAGTTTGCAGCCCACGCCGCAGTAGGAACAAATCGTTTCGACTTGCCTGACCTGCCATGGCCGTCCCTTGCCGATGGACATCTTCGGCCAGAGCGCGCCGGTCGGGCAGACGGCCACGCACGAGCCGCAAAATTCGCACGAACTGTCCTGCATCGGGCCGTCGGCGCCAAAGCCGATGTAGGCGTTGAAACCGCGATAGAACACGCTGATGGCCTCCACGCCGTTGATGTGGGAACATGCGCGCACGCAGCGTCGGCAGAGGATGCACTTGTTGCGCTCCACCTGGATGAACGGGTTGGACGCGTCGAGCGGGTAGTTGTGCTGCTTGCCCTTGTAGCGGCTGTCCTTGATGCCATATTCGTAAGCCAGGTCTTGCAGCGTGCATTCGCCGGTGGCTTCGCAGGTCATGCAGTCCAGCGGGTGGTCGGAGATGAGCAGTTCCAGCGTAAATTTGCGCGCCTCCATGACACGCGGCGAGTGGGTCTGAATGACCAGCCCCTCCGTGGCCGGGAAGGTGCAGGCCGGCTGCAGGGCGCGCTGCTTTTCGATTTCCACCAGGCAGATGCGGCAGGCGCCGTCAGGCGGCAGCGCCGGGTGTTCGCACAAGACCGGGATGTGGATGCCGGCGGCGCGGGCGGCTTGCAGGATGGTTTGGCCGGCGCGGGCTTGGATTGCTTGTCCGTTGATGGTCAGGTTTACGGTCATGCTGGATTTCTCCTTGCTTGAATCTTTATCGAACCTGTGATAGTATTATTTTAACGATGGACGAGCGAGAGTACTTTCGAGTTTTGGCAGGCTGGGCTGTCATTCGGGTTCGCTACTTAAAAGACCGGGGACACATTCTGTGGTTTTCGATGCAATTGGAAGCACTGATTAGAGATGAATGGGCTTCCATTACTCGCTACGACACAGCGCACGGCTTTGTTCATCGTGATGAAATGCTTCCGAATGGCGACCAAATCAAATCGCCGCCGATGCGTTTTGCGTCGTATGACGACGCGTTGAACTTCGCCATTGATGACTTGCAGTTCAACTATCAGAGATACATTGAAAGGTACAAGCGATGAAACAATTATCTCGTAAAGATGTTGCCTTCAACGATAGGATGTTTGAGTTGACCAAGCAATTCAACCACCTTGTTTTTGAGAATCCTGACATGCTCGATACCATGCCGGAACGGTTTATCCTCGTTCTTCTTGATCCAGATGACGAGGAATTCAACCGCCGTAGCATTGAACTCGCTAAAAACATGCCCAACCCGCCAGCCAACGCTCCGCTTGTCTACATCCGCATGAAAAAGCATGTGCGGATGGTTCAGCAGGAGGAATGGCAAGCGGAATTCATCACGCCGTCACCGCTTGCAGCATAACAATTCCGATGGAGTGGCAGTTGTTGCCGCGCAGTAACACTATTCGCTATCACTCCAAATCGGGAGGCGCAGGCTTCCCGATTTTTTTACTATGGCGCTGCCGCCTGGGCAAGTTCCTCTTTTTTCAAAGGAATGACTTCAATCGCGCCCAGGTTGCAGACGCGGTAACACTCGCCGCACTGGATGCACTTAAGATGGTCAATCACGTGCGGTTTTTTCTTTTCGCCGCTGATCGCGCCATCCGGGCAGGCTTTCAGGCACAACCCGCAGCCGGGGCAGTTGGCTTCGATAATCTCGTAAGCGAATAGCCCCTGGCAGGCGCCGGCCGGGCAGAATTTATCCTGGATGTGCGCTTCGTATTCCTGGCGGAAAAAGCGCAGCGCCGACATGACCGGTCCCGGCGTCAGTTGCCCCAGGGCGCACAGCGAACCTTCTTTCATGTTGCCCGAGATGTACTCGATTTCGTCCAGGTCTTCCGGCCTTCCGTGGCCCTCGCTTATGCGCGTCAGCGTTTCCAACATGCGCTGCCCGCCGATGCGGCACGGCACACACTTGCCGCATGATTCGGCCGAGGCGAAGGTCAGGAAATACTTAGCGAATTCGACCATGCAGGTATCCTGATCCACCACGATCATGCCGCCGGAGCCCATCGTCGCGCCGGCTTCGGTGAGCGAGTCGAAGTCCACCGGCGTGTCGAGCGCTGTGGCCGGCAGGCAGCCGCCCAGCGGGCCGCCGGTCTGCACGGCCTTGAAGTGCTTGCCTTTGGGCGTCCCGCCACCGACGTCGTAGATGATTTCGTTCAAGGTGATGCCCATCGGCACTTCGATCAGGCCTGTGTTTTTGATTTTGCCGGTCAGCGCGAAAACCGCCGTGCCGGGCGAGCCGGATGTGCCGATGCTGCTGAACCATTCCGCCCCGTTCAGGATGATTTGCGGCGTCATGCCGTAACTTTTGACGTTATTGACGTTGGACGGCTTGCCCCACAATCCCGAAACGGCCGGGAACGGCGGCCGCGGGCGCGGCTCGCCGCGCCGCCCCTCGATGGAGGCGATCAGCGCCGTCTCCTCGCCGCACACAAACGCCCCGGCGCCTTCCTTGATGTGCAGTTCAAAGGAAAAACCGCTTCCCAGAATGTTCCCGCCCAGCAGGGCGTGTTCGTGCGCCTGGGCGATGGCTTTTTTCAAACGGGCAATCGCCAGCGGATATTCGGCGCGGCAGTAAATGTAACCTTCCTGCGCGCCGATGGCGTATGCCGCGATGGTCATGCCCTCGATGACCGAATGCGGGTCGCCCTCCAGGACGGAGCGGTCCATGAACGCGCCGGGGTCGCCCTCGTCGGCGTTGCAGATGACGTATTTCGGGCTGCCTTTCGCCCGGCGGCAGAATTCCCATTTGACGCCGGTCTGGAACCCGGCCCCGCCGCGTCCGCGCAGGCCAGAATCCTTCATCTCGCTGATGACATCCTCGGGCGTCATGGCGGTCAACGCCTTGGCCAGGGCGCGGTAGCCGTCGGCGGCGATGTATTCATGGATGCTTTCCGGGTCAATCATGCCGCAGTTTTTCAGGGCAATGCGCACCTGCTTGCGGTAGAAGGGCAGTTCGGCGTAGGGCGGCAGGCCCGGCTCGATGGCCTGCACTTCAGGCGGCGCGCCGTCCGCCAGTAATTGCCCCATCGCCCACTTGGGAATTATCTGGCCGTTCAGCAGATGTTCTTCGATCAGGCGGGGAATCATATCCGGCTTGACGTTGGCGTAGGTCACGCGCGGCCGGCCGGGCAGTTGAATATCCACCAGCGGCTCCCTGACGCACATGCCGATGCAGCCAACACCCATTACCTCGGCCTCAATCTGGCGGGCGGATAGTTCCTGGCGGATGGCCTGGGCCACCTCCCCCGCGCCGGCGGCCAATCCGCAGGTGCCTGTGCCGACGTAAATGATGGGGAGCGCGGTTCGGCGCGCTTCTCTGGCCTGCTGCGCGGTTGCGTGGAGGCGGGCCAGGTCTTCGACGTTTTTCAATTCGGGCATGAAAGCTTTCCTCCCGCGCCTTTTATTCGAGCTGCCGCAGCGCATCAACCAGGCGTTGCGTCTCGGTCTGGCCATACACTTTATCGTCTACGGTCGCGATGGGCGCCAGCCCGCACGAGCCGAGGCAGTAGACAATTTCGAGCGAATATTTGTAATCCGGGTCGCTGTTTCCGGGGGCCAGGTTCAGCGCCTCTTCGAGTCCATCCACGATTCTCGGCGCGCCGCGCACGTGGCAGGCCGTGCCGTCGCAGACCTTGACCAGATGCCGCCCGCGCCGCTTCAAGTGGAACTGGGCATAGAAGGTCGCCACGCCGTACAACCGGCTGAGCGGGATGCCCGCCTTCTTGGAAATGGCGTGCAAAATCTCTTTGGGCAGGTAGCCATAAATATCTTCTGCGCGCTGCAAAATGGGGATGACGGCGTCTTTTCGTCCCTTGAATTCATCCAGGATTATATCGAGCGGTGCAAAGTCAAGCGCCGGTGCGGTCATACATGCTCCTCCAGACTTGTTACTATTCTCTCCTCATGTGCGTACACATTGAACCTGTCCCGTCGCGCATATCCGATTAACGTAATGCCCAGGCTTTCTGCCATTTCCACCGCAAGCGAACTGGGCGCGGTGCGCGAAATGACCGCCGCCGCGCCCAGCCGCGCCGCCTTTTGCAGCATCTCCGAACTGATGCGGCCCGTCGTCAGCAGGATGCGCTCTTCCGGCCAAATATTTTCCAACAGGCAGCGCCCGGCGATTTTATCCAGCGTATTATGGCGGCCAATATCCTCGGCTGCAATCAAAATCTTCTCGCCATCCGAGAGCGCCGAAGTATGCACGCCGCCTGTCTCGCGGTAAAGTTTCTGCGACGAAAGCAACATATCTGACAGGCGACATATCTGTTCTGGCGTATATTCTACCTTCTGCCTTCTGCCATCAGCCATCTGCCATCCGCCATCAGCCATTTGCCATCTGCCATCTGCCATCAGCCATCTGCCATCCGCCACTTGCTCCACCGCCGTCACCCCCCCCGTACATCCCGAAGTCCGCTTCCAATGTGTGGGTTGCGCGGCCTCGTGGGTCAACCATACGTCCACGTTGTCGCCGTGCTCGCAGACGCGCGCTTCGGCCACCTCGGCCCGGCTGCTAATCACGCCCTCGTTGTAAAGGAAGCCAATTGCCAGCGCTTCGAGTTTCACCGGCGTGCACATAAACGTCAGCCAGGCTTCGTTGTTGACTGTCAACGCGATGGGCGCCTCGCGGACGACGCCGGTCTCGGTCTGCTTGGAAATGCCGTTTTCGTAACGATAAACGTGGATGTGATTGTCTGTTGCCATATTCAATACCTGTGAATGTGGGCTGATTGTAGCAGATATACCCCCGCAATCAAAGGATATGCTAAAATCCTGGCATGTACCTTCGCAGACTATGCACCCCTGGACTTATCTTCGCTGTTTCGACGCTGCTCAGCGCAGGCCTGGCAGCCTGTGTGCGCCCCGCGCCGGATTCTCCCGCCTGGAATCCACCCATTGCGGACTCGACTCCGGGCCTGCCTCCCGCCTCGCTGAATGCCGTCACTGTCACAGCTTCCTTCCACCTCCCCCCGACGCGGATTCCCGGCGCGCCCATCCTGACTCCAACGCCGGATGCGCCTCGCTTTTTGCCCACCCCGCGCCGCGGCCCGGAGACGTACGTCGTCCAGCCTGGCGATACGCTCGGAGCCATCGGCCTGCGTTATGGCGTCAGCCTGGAAGCCCTGACGCAGGCCAACAGCCTGTACAACCCAAATGTCCTGGACGTAGGCCAGGTGCTAAAAATCCCGCTTCCCACGCCACAGGTCACCGGCCCGTCGTTCAAGATCATACCTGATTCCGAGTTGGTCTACGGGCCGATGAGCATCCTGTTGGATCTGGAGGCTTTTATCCGCAGCAAAGGCGGTTACCTGGCAATTTACCAGCAGGATGTGGATGGTGACATGCTGAATGCGGCCCAGATCATTCGCCGTGTGGCGCAGAACTACTCTGTCAGTCCACGACTGCTGTTGGCAGTATTGGAATATCGCTCAGGATGGCTGACAAATCCAAATTCGTTGTCACCCGATCCGGCCAGGCTGGATGCGCCGCTCGGAGTCAATGATTACTGGCATAGCGGACTGTATCGCCAGTTGACCTGGGCTGCGAACGCCCTCAACCAGGGCTACTATCGCTGGCGGGCAGGCGCGGTCTCAGACTGGCTTTTGGCGGATGGCAGCGTTGTACCGGTTGACCCGTCCATCAACGCCGCGACGGCCGGGGCACAGAACATGTTTGCCCAATTGGACGATTACCCGGCCTGGCTGCAGGATGTCTCGCAGCATGGCTTGTTTGCGACCTATTCCCAGCTATTTGGCTACCCTTTCGATCAGGCCATCGAGCCGGTCGTGCCGGTGAATTTGATCCAACCGCCAATGCAATTGCCCTTTGGGAGCGGCGAGATTTGGGCTTTCACCGGCGGGCCGCACGGCGGTTGGGATGGAGGCTCAGCCTGGGCCGCGCTGGATTTTGCCCCGCCTGGCGAGGCGCTGGGCTGCGTGGTAAGCGAAGCCTGGGTCACGGCGGTGGCCGACGGCCTGATACTCCGCGCCCATAACGGCGCGGTCGTTCAGGATTTGGATGGCGACGGTTACGAACAGACCGGCTGGACGGTGCTTTACATGCACATCGAAAGCCGGGGCCGCGTCCGCGCCGGCGCCTACCTGCAGGCTGGCGAGCGCATCGGGCATGCCTCCTGCGAGAGCGGCCTGTCGAGTGGTACCCATCTTCATCTGGCGCGACGCTTCAATGGTGAGTGGATCCCCGCGGATGGTTCCGTCCCATTCATCCTGGATGGCTGGCTCTCGTCCGGCACGGGCGTCGAATACGACGGCTACCTGACGCGCAATGGCGTCACCGTCGAAGCCTTCGACGGCGATAATCCCATCAACCAGATCCAACGTTAAGTCAGGAACCCGTTTTCTCCGAGAAAAAGCAGCAATTCTCATTATGTCATTGCGAGCGCACTTTGCGAAGCAATCTCCTCGCTAAAACAGGGGATTGTTTCGACGGAAGAGCGCCGTCTCGCAATGACACGGTTTATATTGAGAATTGCTGGAGAAAACGGGTTCCTGGTTAGGGGCGAGGGTGGCTGCGGTATAATCGTCAGCGATGAAGCCCGCCTCTTATCCCGTGCGTAAAACCGCCGTCTTGCTGCTCCTTACCGGTATGCTCTCCGCATGTGGCCGGCTGTGGGCGACGACCGGGCCGACCATTGCCGCGACGCCGACTGCGCCGATTTTCTGGACGGCTGACCCGCCGACGCCCATCCCGACCTGGACGCCGGAACCGACCTTCACGGCTTCTCCGACGCCGCTTCCCCCGGCTGCAACGCCGATTCCAGTCTCGTCCACTACGCAACCGCCGCTCTTGTATTATGCCCAGTCGGGCGATAGCCTGCCGGTCGTTGCGGCGCACTTCGGCGTGGACGTCACCGAAATCTCCTCCCCGGCGACGTTGCCAGAGAGAGGGCTGCTGGACCCGGATACGCCCCTGATCATCCCCAACCGCCTGGGTGAGACCACGCCCTTCATCCAGATTATGCCGGATAGCGAGGTGGTCTATTCACCTTCGGCAATGGATTTCGATATCGAATCCTATGTAACAGAGGCGGGCGGCTACCTGAGCACCACTTATCGAGAATGGCTGGTCAGCACCGGTTGGACGAGCGGCGCGCAGGCTGTCCAACGGATTGCCATCGAGAACTCGATCAATCCGCGCTTGCTCCTGGCTCTGATCGAGTACGAGAGCGGCTGGGTGAACGGTCAGCCTTCCAATCTGGCTCAGGGTGATTATCCCCTCGGCTACGTTGATGTTCATTACCGCGGTCTTTTCCGCCAAATGATGTGGGCAGTCCAGGAACTGTCGAAAGGCTATTATGGCTGGCGGAGCGGCTCGTTGACCGAATTGGCTTTCCGGGATGGGACGCGCGCGCGTCTCTCGCCGGAGTTGAATGCCGGTTCAGTTGCGATCCAGTATTACTTTTCCAGAACGCGTAACTTTTATGAATGGGCGCAGGCCATAGATCCCAACGTCGGATTCCCGGCCCTGTATGCGCGCATGTTCGGAGATGGATGGGGGCGCGCCCAGGCAGTCGGGCCGCTCTTCCCGCCCGGGCTGACCCAGCCGCCGCTGACGTTACCGTTCGAGCTGGGTCAGCTTTGGAGCTTCAGCGGTGGGCCGCATCCGGCCTGGATACAACAGTTATATTCCAGCGACGGGTCACCTCCGGCCTGGGAATTGCAGGGCGCCCTGGCTGCATTGGATTTTGCCCCGAGCTCGGATCAAAGCGGCTGTGTCCCTTCAGAGCGTTGGATCGTGGCTTCCGCCCCCGGGCGGGTCGTACGCTCAGGTTATGGGGTGGTCGTCCTGGACCTGGACAACGACGGCCATGAACAGACCGGCTGGAATTTGATTCACATGCATGTCAGTACGAAGGATCGCGTCCTCCTCGGCGTTTTGTTGAATGCGGGTGATTTGATCGGCCATCCTTCCTGCGAGGGGGGTATTGCTACAGGGACAAACCTTCACTTCGCGCGAAAATATAACGGCGAGTGGGTGCTGGCCGATGGGCCGCTCCCATTTACCCTCAGTGGCTGGGTGGCGCACGCTGGAAAGAAGCCCTACGAGGGCACGCTCACCAAAGGCGAGCGGGTTGTCATTGCCAGGCCGGACGGTTCGTTCGAGACCCAGATCACCCGTTTGCCGGATGAATAATTTCCCATTTCGTGGTTTACTGCTTCTCGTAATCGCGTCCCTTATCCTGTCGGCCTGTATGCCCCAGGCTGCGGGTGCGGACCTGGCGCCTGTCACCGCGACGCCGACGCTCTTGGCGGGGCCTTCGCCGACCCCGCTCCCGGCGCGTCCGGCTTATAACCCGGGTGAATTGGTGGATTACGTTGCGCAAATGGGCGACACACTGCCGGCGCTGGCAGCCCGTTTCAATACAACTATAGAACAGATCCGCCAGGCCAACCCCCAAATCCCGGCCGACGCCACGACCATGCCGCACGGGATGCCGATGAAAATTCCCATCTATTATTTGCCGTTGTGGGGTACATCATTCAAGATTATTCCAGACAACCTGTTCGTCAACGGCCCCTCGGCGGTCGAGTTCGATACCTCGGCTTTTGTCGCCCAGCAGCCGGGGTGGCTGAAGGATTTCCGCGCCTACGTGGGAGGCGACTGGCGCTCCGGCGCGCAGATCGTGGATTACGTTGCCATGAACTTCAGCGTCAGCCCGCGCTTGCTGCTGGCGATCCTCGAGTACCAGGCGAGCGCGCTTTCTTACCCTGAACCGCCCTCCACCCCTTACCCGCTCGGCTATAAAGATCTTGCGCACGTCGGCGTGTACATGCAGCTTATCTGGGCAGCGAATACGCTCAACAATGGGTACTACGGCTGGCGCACCGGGCACCTGACCTCTTTCGAGCATACCGATAGCAGTTTGGAACGTCCCGATCCCTGGCAGAATGCCGCCACGGTTGGCATCCAATATTATTTCTCGCGCCTGCATCCGAAAGAGGAATACGACCACGCGGTTGGCCCCCAAGGCCTGGCGTATACATATCAAAAGTTGTTTGGTGATCCCTGGGCGGTAGAAGTTCCCCACATTCCGGTCAGCCTGAAACAACCTCCGTTCCTGTTCCCCTTCACGGCCGGCGAGGCATGGACCTATACCGGCGGTCCGCACACTGGCTGGGGGGTGGGAGAACCTTTCGCCGCCGTTGACTTCGCGCCCCCGGCTTCGGTCGGTGGTTGTATCCCAACGGACAAATGGGCAACTGCCATGGCCGGCGGCGTGGTTGTCCGCTCAGGCGCTGGCGTGGTCATGCTCGATCTGGATGGCGATGGCGATGAACGCAGCGGATGGGTGATCCTTTATATGCACGTGGGCAGCGATGGCCGCGTCCCGCTGGGCGCGATCCTGAAAGCTGGCGACCCGCTTGGGCATCCCTCCTGCGAGGGCGGGCGGACGACCGGCACGCACATCCATATCGCCCGGAAGTATAATGGCGAGTGGATCCCCGCCGATGGGCCGCTGGCTCTCAACCTGGAAGGCTGGATCGCTCACAATGGGAGCCAGGCCTATCAGGGTACACTGACTCGCGATAACCTTACCGTGACGGCTTGCGATTGTTCGGATCTGGCCAGCCAGGTGCAGGCAGGGAGATAAGTTGAAGTCGGGTGACTGTCAGGTGACAGTCACCTCGAAGGTGACTGTCACCTGATTAGAAAAAGAAGCATCAAACTTCGATAATCTGGTAACTCAATTCGATCTCGACCACTCTGGCGAGCATGGCCTGCGCCGGGCAGTAGGTGGTTTTGGAAAGCTCCATCGCCCGTTCCACTGCGGCGGGATCAATGCGGCGGCCGGTCACAATATACTCGATCTTTACGTGGGTAAAGACGCGTGGGTGCTCCTGCGCTCGCTCGGCATGGACGCGCACTTCGAAGGCGGTCACCTCCTGGCGTTTTTTCTTCCGAGTAGGCCTTCGGCAGGATGGAGATGACGTCCATCGCCGTGCAACCGGCCAGGCTGACGCCCATCAGCTCCAGGGGGCGAAAGCCGTCGTCCGCGCCGCCCACTGCCGGGTCCGCGCCGAGCGGTACGCTGAAACCGCTATCCGCTGTGCCGGTGAAAGTCAATCCCTCTTGCCAGGTCACTCTTGTGTCCATCGTTCCTCCTCACCCATTTCTCGTTCCTCCTCACTCCCCTCATCACTCCTCACTCATTACTCATCACTTCCCCACTACCATCGGGGTCACGTACTTTTCCAGCATTTCACGGCTGATCACCCCGCTCCATGCCAGGCGGACATTTCATTTGGGCTACGCGCTGACTGCGCGCAGGATCTCGGCGATTAAATTTGCTTCGGGAACCGCGCCGACGACGTTGCCTTTGCCATCATTGATTGTCGTCTGCGGCACGCCACTGACGTTATGCCGGTTGGAAAGCTCGGGGAACTCTGTTGCTTCGACCATTTCCGCCTGTACCAGCGGGCTTTCCAGCGCCATCTGATGAGCGAGCACCACGGCTCGCGGGCAGTATGGTCAGGTGGGGGTGACGAAGACTTGCAGGCTGACGGGCTTGTTCAGCGTTCTGAGGAATTCGCGGGTTTGTTCATTCAGGCCGGAGTCGCGGCCCGCCACGAGCAAAATATCCTGGATCAGCGAGCTGAACTCGTGCCCGGCGGGTATCCCGGCAACGCGGATGCCAAAATCGGTAACCTGCTCGCCGTCTTTTGCGGCGATGACCAGGCCGGGCGTTTTGTCCACGTGGTACTCGGCCGCAAGCGTTGCGTCGGATTGGATATCATGGATGCTCAAGCTGAGTTTATCTGAAAGCGCTCATACTTCCTCGACCAATTGGCTTGTGTCGTTTCAGTATTCACAATTCTCATGCGAGCAGAAGAAGAGAATCTGGACCGGATGCTGCATCTTGGCAAATGCTTCTTGCACCTGTCCCTGGATGCTGTCATTGAGCAATTCTGTCATTTCTTACTCCTGGAAAATTAACCTGCCCGCACGGGGCAAATTTCTGATTATGTCGTTCATCCTGTTAGAAAGTGTTTTGAAAATCCAAAATCAACCGGAGATGAACGGAGATAAACGTCAATTGGCTCTGACCGAGTAGGCGCTGCGCGTAAACGGCGCAAAACGGGCTGGAAGAGGCCAAGAATCTTTGTTCATCGCTGTTTACACCTGCACTTGCAGCAGGTGCAAGTGTCTCCGGTGAATCCGAATTTCAAAACACTCTCTTAGATGTTTTGGGGCCAAAAAAGTTGCTTAATGCTGGAGATAATCTTCCAGTTTCAGGCTGTGGAAGAGACGCTCGCGCACGTCGAGGGGCACGTTTTCCGGCTCGGCGGTGGTCGCATGATAAAGATAGATGGTCTTGCGCAGCGTGTCCACCACGATGCTGCAATTCTGACATGCGGAGATGTGTCGCTGGATCTCCGCGCACAACTCCTCGCTGAGCGTGCCATCCACGTATTCGGAGAGCGATTCTAGTAATGATTTGCAATGCACGGATTTTGTCATTTCTTGTCCATCCGATCATGAATGCGTTCGCCGTAATAACTGCTGAGTTGCTCGCGCAGGTTCAGGCGGGCACGCAGCAGACGGGTTTTTACCGCGGTCTGGCTCAAGTCAAGCGCCTGGCTGGTCTCTTCGATGGATAGACCCTCCAGGTCGCGCAGGATGAAAACGATGCGCAGTTTCTCCGGCAGGCGCTGGACGGCCCGGTCGAGATGTCTCCTGGCTTCGCCCGAAAGTAGTTCATCCTCCGGCAGGCAGCACCAGTCCACGAATTGGAGCGGGGAATAATCCTCGCCTTCAGCATCTTCCAAATTTGTGTCCGTCATGGTTGTTTCAGGGCGTCGCTTGCGGATTAGCATCAGGGCTTCATTGGCGGCGATGCGATAGAGCCAGGTGGAGAGGCTGGAGCGTTCCTCGAAACTATGGATGTGCTTGAATGCATTTAGGAAAGTATTTTGGAGCACATCCTCAGCATCTTGTTGATCACCGAGCATTTTCAAGGCCATGCGGTAAATGGGGCCGGAGCAGGTATCTACAAACCGGGCGAATTCGTTTCGCTCTCCTGATTTGAGCGCCTCAAGCGAAAACTCTGGCGTGGTTTTATTAATCATTAGATGTTTTCCATAATCAGAAGTTGCAGGGTAGCTAGCCACCTGACACTTTGGGAATAGGACGCGGATAAACGCCGATGAACGCCGAAGGCCTACTCGGCGCGATGCGTGCCGAAGGCCTACTCGGCAATTTGTAGGCCAGATTGCCAATCCGACCTGCTTTGGTTGCCGAATAGGCGCTGCGCGCGGCTGGAGGCCGCGTTACGACATATTCCGGTCAAATGAGGGACAAATGTCTTTCAATTTAGGAAGTTCGCCACTTGAAAGGGCAGGTGGGTTTGAATAATATCATACAATGATATTTGATGCCCTTGGGCGATCCGTTTTCTTTGAAGGTTTAAGCGCGGCAGATTTAGAACTGTTGACGCCTTATTTCAGACCGCAGGTTTATCCGCTCGATACAGCCGTTTTTGAGCAAGGGGATAACGCCGAATATCTTTATCTGGTTGTAAGGGGCGAAGTAGCAATCCGTTTCAAACCGGATGACGGGGCTATGATGACCGTTACGCATATCCAACCGGGCGGCGTCTTCGGCTGGTCCGCGGCATTAGGGAATGTGGCATATACTTCCGGGGCGATGTGCATGACGGATTGTGAAGTTTTGCGGGTGCGCGGCAACGATTTGCGCGCATTATGTGACAAGCATCCTGAAGTAGGGAAAGTCATTCTCGACCGCCTGGCAGCCGTGATATCTGAACGCTGGCAGAGCAGGCGGACGCAGGTGACATCCTTGCTGGCAAAAGGTATCCGCCAGCCGGCCGGCTTTACGCAGAGGTACAAGGAGGTTGGAAGAATGGCACAAACGAAATCCATTTCAAAAGAAGCACAGATGAAAGGTTTGATCGAACAACTGAGTGCTTATATCGAGCATTTCCACAGCGGATCGGTAGAATTTGTTGCTTTTGATGGGAAAGTCTTGAAGGTGCGACTTGGTGGAGCCTGCCTGGGCTGCCCGCTCTCCCCGGCCACATTGCACGGCTGGGTGGAGGGGACGGTGCGGCAATTCTTCCCGGATATCGAGCGGGTTGAAGAGGCATAAGTAGGGCAGGTTTCT
>JBDRTP010000441.1:0-2302 GCA_043823965.1 Chloroflexota bacterium | reverse complement strand
TCTGGAATACAACAAATCCGTCTGGAACTTCGCCGCCGAACCGGCGCGCAAAGTAGGACATCCCGCCCCGTTCCCGGTCGAGTTGCCGCGGCGGTTGATCCAACTTTACACCTTCGAAAACGAGATCGTTTTAGACCCGTTCATGGGCAGCGGGCAGACGGCGATTGCGGCCAGAAAGAGCAACCGCCATTTTCTCGGTTATGAGATTGATGAGAAGTATGTTGAATTAGCCCGGAAAAGAATTGCTGATTGTGGATTGTAGATTGATGATTAGACTCATGGCAATGGAGTCATCCAATGGACGCTGAAGAGTTAAAGAAGAGAACCAAGAAATTCGGGTTGAACGTCATCAAATTGGTTGAATCCCTTCCGCCTTCACAGACTACCAGGGTGATTGGCAACCAACTTCTCCGCTCCGGACTCTCCGTCGGAGCGAACTACCGCGCCGCCTGCCGCGCCCGCTCGAAAGCGGACTTCATCTCGAAGGCCGGCATCACCATCGAGGAAGCCGACGAGTCCCAGCATTGGCTGGAAATGCTCGCCGAAGCGAGGATCGTCGCGCCCGACAAACTTAAGCCGCTCCTGCAAGAATCCAATGAACTGGTCGCCATTCTCACCGCCTCCGTCAAAACCGCCCGCGAAAACCTCAACCGGCGGCATCAAGCCAAATAGTCAGAGTCAACAATGTCAGATCGCCCAATCAACAATCATCAATCAGCAATCCTCAATCAGAACCAACGAGGTCTTATGACTCAATCAACAATCATCAATCAACAATCATCAATTGGCTACGTAGTGGGCGGTGGATTGAAAGAGAACTTTCGGGTTCGTCTAACCGTGCCATCCCAGGAAGTGCAGGAGGGCGCGTTCGTCGTCATCGAGAGCGGCGACTGGCAGTTCTACGGCCTGGTCACGGACTTGCAACTCGGCGCGACCGATCCGCGTTTCGCCGACGAGCAGTCCGAAACCCGCCTGCCGCCTGCCATCGCCAAAGCCCTGCACGGCCAGACGCTCTACACCAACCTGGAAGTCCTGCCGGCCCTGATGCTCGAGCGCGGACCCGAGCCGGGCACGCCCGAGTACGCGGCCTGGGTGAAGAAAATTGGCGAGAAAACGCCGCGCCCGTTGCCGGTCAAGACCGTGCCGCCGCATCACGCCGAGGTGCGCATGGCGAGCGGGGGCGACATCGCCGAGATCTTCGGCGACCCGTCCGACAAGGGCAACTTCGTCATCGGTTACACGCGTGAGCAGGGACATCCGGTCTGCATCAACCTGGACAAGTTCGTCCAGCGTTCGGCGGGCGTCTTCGGGGCGACCGGCACGGGCAAGTCCTTCCTGACCCGCATCGTCCTGGCCGGGCTGATGCACTATAACAAGGCCTCGGTGCTGGTCTTCGACATGCACAACGAGTACGGCTTCAACGACACCGCCTCAGATACCGGGCTGCGCGTCACCGGGCTGAAGACCAAGTTTGCGTCACGCGTGCGGGTGGTGGGGCTGGGAAGAGGCGCGCAAATCCGCAATAATACGCCGGACTTCAACCTGGAAATCGCCATGGCCGACATCACCCCCGCCGACATCGAGCTGCTGACGCGTGAACTGAATCTCAAAGAGACCACGCCGACCACGCTCCACGCGCTGGTCACGTCTTTCGGCAGGGGCTGGTTCAAGCATTTCAAGGCGATGAACCGCGACGAAATTGAAGTGGAAGATGAAAAGACCGGCAAGGTCAAAAAGGTGCCGCACCCCGACAGTGTAGCCGCCTGGGCCGACGGCGCGGGCGTCAACGTGATGGCCGCCGAAGGCCTGCACGACAAGCTGCGTCGTCTGTTCGACAAGGACTATATCGTCGAAAACCCCGCCGCCGACTCTGTCCACGAAATCATCAAAGCATTGGAAGCTGGTCAACATGTGATCCTGTCTTTCGGGCAGAAATACGAGACCGACCTCGATTATTTGCTCGTGAGCAATTTGCTGACGCGCCGCATCCGCGAGGCATGGGAAGCCAGGACCAACGCCTTTCGTTCCAGCGGAAAGAACGAGCCGCGACAGTTGGTGATTGTGGTGGAAGAAGCCCACAAACTGCTCAACCGCGAGATGGCCGGGCAGACGGCATTTGCCACCATCGCGCGTGAAATGCGCAAATATTACGTCACCCTGCTGATCATTGACCAGCGCCCGTCGCAGATCTACGACGAGGTCATGTCCCAACTGGGGACGCGCATCTCCGGCTGGCTGGGCGACGAGGACGATATCCACGCCGTGCTCTCCGGGCTTTCGGGGCGCGATTCGCTGCGCGGGA
>JBDRTP010000440.1:0-2542 GCA_043823965.1 Chloroflexota bacterium | reverse complement strand
TCATTAGACCTCCTAATAACAAAGGCCACTCTTATAGAGTGGCCTGCGGATACCAATCCCAGCATCGGCGGAGACAACGCTGGGGCGAATACCACTCTTGTTATACCAAAGTACTATATTGTTGTCAATAGCGAACGGCGTCGCCATCAAAGTATTATAGCACCAACTCGCGCGCCGCCTTGCCCGGCACAACTTTACCCCCACTCCTCCACCTCAAACCCCTCTGCGAACGGGTTGACAAAGCGTATCCCCTCCAGCGTCAGGCCATCCTGAAAATCTTCGCTGAAGACCAGCGGCACCTGATTGAGGCGCGCCGCGGCCCATATCTGGGCGTCGTAGTAGGCCAGTCCGTGGTCGCGCACGCCGCGCGCGGCTTCCAGTACGATGTGCGGGGTCAGAGGAAACACAGGGAAAATGCTGTGCCACTTTTCCACTTGCAGGATGGCTTCGCCGATGGTCAGGAGGCGTTTGGAAAGAACGGCGTTGACAAATTCCGACAGGCATTGCACGCTCAAACAGCCTGCGCCGCGTTCTTCCAGACTGAGTAGAAGCGCAATTGCTTTTTCCTGGCGCTCCACGTCTCGCGGGTCAACCATATAGACCAGAATGTTGGTATCCGTCAAGATTTTTGGCATGGACTATTTCTCCCCGCGCGGCCTGTCCCAGCGGCTTTCCCGCTCCGCATAAATCTCCTCACGGTTGAATTTGTAAGGCTCCCCTTCCATCAGTTCGGGACGGTCGCGCAGAGAGCGCGCGAAGGCGATGATTTCATCCAAAGCCTTCTTGCTATCGCGCACGACGGGCGCGGCCACTTCCGCCTCGCGCTCCAGCGCCCGGCGGATAATTTCCGCCTCGCTGACGCCGCGCTGTTTTGCCAGCCGCTTGAGCAAAAGGTTTTGCTTGCGGGGCAGGTAGATTTGTTTGCGCACCATCATCTCGCTCATTTCGGCCTCCAATCAATATGTACATCACCATTATACATCGTTAACCAAAGACCTCCAAAGTCTAAAAGACTTCGGAAGTCTCATTGACAACTGAACACTGCTCACTGAAAACTGATCACGGATCACTGATCACTGTAATTTTCCGGCAGCCAGCAGCATAACACCAACTCGCGCGCCGCCTTGACCTCGTCCATGCGCCCAAAGAGGGTGACGTGCGGGGTGGTCTTCCACCTAAGCCAACTCTAACACTTTCTCAGTCAGCCAGACGTTGACCAGGGTTTCTACCGAAATGCCGCGGGTGCGCGCTAAAGTTTGCAGGGTCTCGCTCAGCTCGGGAAGCAGCACGATAGGTTGAATCTCGTTGGTCTGCCCTAATCTTACTTCGAACTGGACTTCGTGGGTTAAATCTTCATAGTCGGCTGTGCTATGAGTATCCCAAAAGTCAGCAATCTCATTCAGGGTTTCGAACTCGGGGATAGGATCACGAGTTTTCATCTCATCCATACCTCTTACGCTCTTTCTTGTCCATATCACGACCACTGATAATCAAAGCCAGGTTACCAGGTTTGTAGATGAAGAAAACGGTCAGGTAACGCCCGGAATTGGTCTGCCCATAGGCTGCATAGACGTTTTCATCCTTCCGCTTCCTGCCTTTGCTGATGAAACGAAAGTGGGAAGCATTCTTGACGACCTGCTCTACTTCAGATGGCCGCACATTATGTTTGGCAGCCAGTTTTTCGATAGTCTCTTCAAGCCAAATTAAATCGTCAATGTGCATCTTCGATTCCTGCGGTTATTATAGCATGATGTTTCTACGGGCGGCGGAGTCAAACGAAAGACCGGAGGTTTCGCAAACCGCCGGGGTCTCGGCTATTCCTCGGTGGGCGCCCCCACCACATGGCACAACACCAACTCCCGCGCCGCCTTACACCCACTCCTCCGCCTCAAACCCTTCTGCGAACGGGTTGACAAAGCGTATCCCCTCCAGCGTCAGGCCATCATGGAAATCCTCGCTGAAGACCAGCGGCGTCTGGTTGAGGCGCGCCGCGGCCCATATCTGGGCGTCGTAGTAGGCCAGTCCGTGGTCGCGCACGCCGCGGGCGGCTTCGAGTACGATCTGGGGGTCAGGTCAAAGACTTGCCAAAAACCCGCCAGCAGACTGACCTGTTCGCAGGCCTCCCCGGCGGTCAGGGGCGGAGTAAGTTTACGCATCGAGGCGTTGACAAATTCCGACAGCGCTTGCGTGCTCAATCGTCCCATTTGATTTTGCCGGAGGGCATCCAGCACCTGCCTGGCGCGCGTCTGCTTGACTGGCTCGTTCTGGTCATAGAGATAGACCAGCAGGTTGGTATCAATCAGTATCGGGTGCATCTTTTACTTCCCGCACCCAGCGGTTTTCTCGTTCAGCATACAGTTCCTCGCGCTTCCAGCGCGCAGGTTGACCCGTAACTCCCAATGCCTGGCGGGTTTCGACAAATCTCATCACCGCCTGCCAGGCAGAATTATCTCGAACAGGGAGAGTTGACGAACCGGTCGTCTGCTGTTCCAGCGCCTGGCGGATGACCTCCGCCTCGCTGACGCCGCGCTGTTTTGCCAGC
>JBDRTP010000439.1:0-4270 GCA_043823965.1 Chloroflexota bacterium | reverse complement strand
CCCAATTCGTCAACCGCCCACTGGTGCTTGCCGCCGCCATCGGTATGATATTGGTTATCCAGGCTGGTCAGGCGGATGGTCACCGGTTGTCCGACCTTAATGCGAATTTCGGTCATGTCGAAGCCGTTCATATCGGAGGCAATGTCAATCACGTTGCCTGCCATAGCAGGGGGCGGCGGGCGAAAAAAGGCCGATACGAGAAAATAACCGGCCAATCCAAGTACGCCGACGACAAGCACTGTAAAAATCGTTTTACGGATTTTCATCTGCCGTTGGCGGGCTTGTCTGCGGCTCATGCGGGATGTTTTGGACATAGTAGCACCTCGTTGTAAATCTCCAGTTTTGAAGTTGCTTGTATCATACGCTCATTGCTCAAGAAACGAATCGCGCTATTTCGCCGGTATGAGTCATCCGCAAAATGGCGCATACAGATGAGTTATTTGCTCTCTTTTCATTGTTTCGGTTCAAGCGACAGACTCCAACGCCATCCGATGAATGCCAGCAGCAACCCTTCGATGAAACTGACACTGAGCAAGGTCAGCGCCGAGTCAAACCAAAATTTATCTGGGAACAGCCGGATCAGGGTATCAGAATATGGGAACTGCCAGGTGCCGGGAACGAAGAAGAACTGGTGAAAAGCCGTGAACCAACCCTGCCAGGCGAGGACGGCAAGCAAGCCCAGCGCAAAGATCAAGCCGCTGGTCAAAAGGCCGCCTGCCTGGATGGCTGAGGGCAGAGTGAAACGATCTGAAACACGCCAGAGGAGAAAACCGGTCAGCAAAATGAACAAAATGACCATCTGCCATACACGCCACACAGATTGATATACCTTTTGGACATCTAACATGTGGCTCAATTCACGTGAATTGTAGACAGGTTCTCCACCAAAAACCTGACTGGAAAGAGCATCAATAGCCAGGTTCTCGCGCACAAAACGCAAGTTTGCCGAGGCAATTGTCAAACGCTCAGACGTTGTAAAGCCGTATGTATCGGGTGGAAAATCTGATTTTCCATATTCGAATGCCAGGTACTGATCGCTGGCCAGCAAGCGTACCGACCCCAGGAGAAGGAAGAGGGGGAGGGTGAGAATGAAGATGAGTTTCAGGGCTTTGATCAATTTGGGGTCTCTATATTGATTTTAGAACATCCTTATCCAGAAGCAGAGCGTAACTTTGCCTGTTTTGCTATGAGCACTTTGGCTTATAAGGCGTTAACCTGCCAGATCATGGGAATGCCCGCGTCAGCCAATCTTTCGGGTCCACCTGCACGCCGCCAACCCAAACCTCCCAATGCAGGTGCGGGCCGGTCGTGCGTCCGGTCGCTCCGTCCAGTTTTGACCCGATCCCGCTTTCTTCTGAGGATCGAAAGTCCCTAATCTTGGGATTTGCTATCTTGATTTTCTTACTATTGCTCGGCTTGCTGACAGGGAAGTAGACGATGAAACCCATCATCGAAGTCGAAAACCTTTCCTACATTCGGGCATTCTCCGGTATAATTCAGTCCTGATGAAACCCGTCGTGCTCACTTTCGTTTGAATGCCGCCCGAAGCCGCCGTTGCGCGGCTTTCGTCGTTCAGGCATACGCCACGCTCCGTCTGCTCCCAGACGTGAGATTGCTTTGGGCCGTTGTTTGCCCGCCGCAGGCGTACGCCTGCGGCGGTTTGCGTTAACGACGGGCCAGCGAGGACGATGGAACCGGGTTCCCCGCGGTCTGCAAAACCGTGCGCTGCGCTCGCGCTGCGAGGCAAGGTGGGTTCGACTCCCGCCGTCCTCTCTCATTTCAGTCTGGGATACGCATATGTATGTCGTTGGCACATCAGGGCATGTCGATCACGGCAAATCCAGCCTGGTCAAGGCGCTCACCGGTATTGACCCCGACCGTCTGGCCGAGGAAAAACAGCGCGGTATGACGATTGACCTGGGCTTTGCCTGGCTACGCCTGCCCTCCGGCAAAGAGATCAGCATCGTAGACGTGCCCGGCCACCAGCAATTCATCGAGAACATGCTGGCCGGAGTGGGAGCGATTGACGCCGTAATCCTGGTAGTGGCAGCCGATGATGGGGTCATGCCGCAAACCCGCGAACACCTGGACATCCTCGACCTGCTGCAAATCTCCAATGGGGTAATTGCCCTGACCAAGATCGACCTGGTCGGGCCGGATTTGCGCGACCTGGCCGTGGAGGAGATCCGCACCCTGGTGGATTCCACCAGCCTGAGGGGGGCCGCCATCCTGCCGCTATCTACCGTCACCGGCGAGGGGCTGGGCGCTTTCGCCGTTGCGCTGGATCAGGCATTGGAAGCCACGCCGCGCCGACCCGATCTGCAGCGCCCGCGCCTGTGGATTGATCGCGTCTTCACCCGCCCCGGTTTCGGCACGGTGGTGACCGGCACGTTGATCGACGGCCCGCTGCAGGTCGGGCAAGAGGTGGTCGTTTTGCCCCAGGGGGTTGCCAGCCGCATCCGCGGCATGGAATCGCACAAGCGGCGCATCGAGCAAGCCTTGCCGGGGACGCGCGTGGCCGTCAACCTGCCCGGCCTGGCGGTAGCCGACCTGCGGCGCGGCAATGTGCTGACCATCTCCGAACGCTGGCAGCCCACCAAACGGCTGGACGTGCGCCTGCACTGCCTGGCCGACGTGGACGAGGCCCTGCCCGACGGCGTCACCGGGCGTTTCTTCACCGGATCGCTCGATTGCGGCGTCAAGGTGCGCCTGCTGGATCGCGACCTGCTGCTGCCCGGCGAAACGACCTGCGCCCAGCTTTTCCTGGACGCGCCGGTGACGGCGGCGCGCGGCGACCGGTTCATCATCCGCCGCCCGGCGCGGCGCGCCACCGCAGGGGGCGGCCTGGTGCTCGACCCGCACCCGCTGCGCCACAATCGCATGGACGCCGCCGTGCTGGAAAACCTGACCGTCATGGAGCGCGGCCGCCCGGAAGAGATCGTGCGCTGCGTGCTGGGCCAAAAGCTGCCCCTCCAAACGTCGCGTTTGCTGGAATGGACCGGGCTTTCCCCTGTCGAGCTGGAAGCTGCCATCCGGCGCTTGCTGGCGTCTGGCGAAGCGGTCCTGTTGGGCGCGGACGCCCCGAGCCTGCTTCACACGGCGTACCTGGCTTCCCAGGCTGGCTGGAAGCGGCTGCTTCAGCAGTTGCAAGACTTACTGGCCGCCTACCACCGCCAGTTCCCTCTGTGCTCGGCCATGCCTAAAGAAGAATGCCGTACCCGCCTGGGGCTGACCGACGACCTGTTCCGGCTGGCGCTCCAACGCGCCAGCGACGAGGGGCGAGTGAAAGATCGGGGAACGGGGATCAGCCTGGCCGGTTTCGCCGTGCGCTTCACCGCGCAGCAGCAAAAACAGGTGGATGACCTTCTCCGGGCGCACCGCCTCTCCCCTTATACCCCGCCGACCGGGGCTGAATCCATCAAAACCTACGGCCTGGCCCCGGAACTCTTCCAGGCTTTGCTGGTGCGCGGCGACCTGGTGGGAGTGGGCGACGATGTGTACTTCCTACCCGACATCTATCAAGAAATGACCGGTCGCATCGTGGCTTACCTCCAGGAACACGGCAGCATCACCGTGGCCCAGGCGCGTGACCTGTTCGACACCTCACGCCGCTATATCGTGGCGCTGATGGAGCATCTGGATCAAAAGATCACCCGCCGGGTAGGAGATGAACGCGTCCTGCGCGCGCCCCTGAACGGCCAGGCCGGAGAAATCTCTTCTACCAACCCGCCCACGTAACCGCCCGCGCCTTAATCGGGCAAAAAGCGGGCATTCACAACCCATTTGAGGAGGCTGACAATGTCTGACGAAAGTTCCACCGTTCTGCTGATCACGCGCAATGGCATGGCCGGCGCTCCAACAAAAGCTGATCCAGACCTATTTCGAGCTGCTGGATGAAAGCAACGTCCTGCCAGCCGCCATCTGCGGCTCAAGCTCTGCAGCGTTTCGCCATAATGGTAACTGCTTCTACTATGCTTTGCGGAGCAGCTACCATAATAGACGGTGCGCGGTTCTATCCGTCCCTGTACCCCATTCAGCCCGGGGATGACGAGGCGCATACCGATGATCAACTGGCCCGGATCGGTGATGCCGTTGACCTGTACCAACTCCTCCACGGATATGCCGAAGATTGTCAAAGGTCGAAGGTCAAAAGCCTGGGGGACTTCGGGCTGTTCACCCTGGGCAATGGCTGCAACGGGTGGAAGAAGGATCAGGAAAGCCAGGGCCAAAGAGGTCAAAACGAGTTGGGTAATCAACCCTCACCTCACGA
>JBDRTP010000438.1:0-11810 GCA_043823965.1 Chloroflexota bacterium | reverse complement strand
CTCGAGGACCAGGTCGGAGAGGCGTTGAAAGTCCTCCTGCCAATCCGGTGGATACTCCTCCAGCCCACGCGCATACGGGGCTTTGCCCATGTTGGCGCGCGCCATCATGGCCTCACACGTGAGACAAATCCCCCAGCCCTCCGGGAGGGGCGAAATGACCTCCACTTGAACTGGTTGCATGGTTTGTCCCTGGTGTACAAGGATGTGCGACGCACCCTGCTGGGCGCGTCGCACATCTCATCCTCTGGAATAGAGGGGGGTTACGCTTTCGCCTGGGCGGCTGCCTTGGCAGCGGGGGCGCGGAATGCCTTGAGGGCATCCCAGGCCAGGAGCAACGCAGCCAAGACCAGCACCAACGATATAGCGCCAATGACGATCTGCGCTGTGGCAAACTGGCCCACACTGGCGATCTTGTTCGCCACCGGATCGGCGATCTTGGGCAGGTTGAGGACGAAGGACTGGTAGGCCTTGTACAGCAACGCCGCGATGGTGGTGACGAACATGAACAAGAAGGGCCAGAGCGTCCACTGGTACTTCTTGCCCTTCGACTTCAACCACAGGGTCACCAGCAGCAGGGCCAGCGAGGCCATCAGTTGGTTGGCTGCACCGAACACCACCCAGATCTTCAGGAAGGGCACCAGCCAGATCAGCGCCAGGGTGAGGAGCAGGGCGATAGTCGTGCCGACATGGACGTTCTTCATGATCGGCATCTTATCGCCCAACGCCTCGGCGGAGGCGACGCGCATGAAGCGCACCACCAGGTACATGATGGTCAGGGCCATCAGGGTCAGGAACACCATGCCGTAGGCCGTGCCCAGGGTCATAGGCAGGCCCCATTGGTTCATGAAGGTCGCCAGGCCGACCGCGAAGACCTTGATCGCGGCCGCGCCGCCGCCGGCGTCCACGTATCCCTGGAAACTGCCGAAGGCCACAGTAGCGGTCAGGAAGGCCATGACGGCGAAGAACATCTCCAGGAACATTGCGCCGCCGCCCACGTACAGCGCGTCGGTCTCTTTTTCAAGCTGGCGCGCCGTCCCGGATGAGGAGACCAGGCTGTGCCAGCCCGAGATCGCGCCGCAGGCGATGGTCACGAACAGGATCGGCCATAACGGGCCGATACCAATCGTCCACTTGGTGTAGGCCGGGAAGTCACCCATGCCTGGCCGCCAGATCAGCAGACCGACCACGCCGCCCAGGATGCCCAGGAGGACAATCCAGAAGGCCACGTAGTTGATCGGCTGCGCCCAGCGCCAGATGGGCAGCACCGCGCCGAAGTAGCAGATGATCACCACCAGCAGGCTGCCGACGAACCCCGCCTGGGTCACCGTCAGGAACAGGGTGGGGCTGGTCGCCCCGCCGGCCGTGCCGTACAGCAGGCTGAAGAAGTCCCTCACAGGCTGGAGCGTGCTCAACCAGATGCCGACAAAGGAAAGCACCACGGTGATGACCGAGGTGAGGATGATGTCCTGCTTCCATTTGTAGGTCATCTGGCCTGCCAGGATGCCAACCAGGATCACGATGATCACGCCCAGCGGCACGGCCACGTTGGTCATCAGGCTATAGCCGACCGCAACGCCGAAGGCGCCCATGATCAGCCACAGATAGAAGTAAATGAAGGTGAGGAGGATTATCTTCGAGCGGGGCGAGATCAGTTGATAACTGAGAGCGCCGAAACTCTTTCCTTCCTCACGCACTCCTATCATAATGCTGGTGTAGTCCTGCACCCAGCCGATGAAGAACGTGCCAAGGATGATCCACAGCAGGGCTGGCAGCCAGCCCCATTGGACGGCGATGATCGGGCCAAGGATTGGCCCCAGGGCCGCAATGGATTTGAACTGGTACCCGAACAGGACGTTGCGATTGGCTGGCATGAAGTCCACGCCATCCATGAACATCTTGGCCGGTGTGGCTTTTTTGTCATCGGGTTGGATGATATTCTTATTGATCGTCTTGGCGTAAAAGCCATATCCCACTGCAATCGCCGCCAAGCCGATGACGAGCGCTAGAATTGAATTCATTTCTTCCTCCATTCTTTGAGTTTGCGAAACGTTTCAGCACACAATTTGGTCGAGCGAGGGATTAGCATTCATTCGATAGGCACCTCCTTCTGTAACCAAAGGATGTTGTAATAATCCCCTCTCGTGTCGGCGGATAAACAATTGAAAAGGTATCTCCTCAAACATACGCCTGAAAACGAAATTTAGTCGGAGTCCGAAGACTCCCGACTTCGGTTTTGATGTAGCGCCACTTCCAACGTCAGGAGACGTTGGACTCCAGGCGGCCATGCCCTTTTTCATGTATTCGTTGTATACTATGACAATCGAATTCTCGCTATTGGAGGTCAATTATGTCTCTGCCTGTATTGCTATTGATCGAAGGGTTCGCCTACGTTGTGATCTTCGGCGGGCTCTCGCTTCTGCGGCGGGAGGGGCTGTCGCTGCGCTTCGCCATAGAGGCAACGCTGATCACACTGGCTGTCAGCGGCTTGACCGCGCTGAGCGGTTACCCGACCCACCCTGCCCTGTTCCTCTTTCTCGTATATTTGCTTACCATGCGCGTCCGTCTGTTGGTGGATGTGGGCAATTCATTCGCTAAACGCCAGCAATTTAATCGCGCCGAGATTTTCTATCGTCTGGCAGGCCGTTTGTGGCCTGACCCTACCGGTAAAAATATTATACACCTTAATCAGGCCGTAATGTCAATGCAACAGGGCGCAACAGACGAAGCCATCGCCGCGCTGACGGGCATATTGCAAAAATCCAGTGAAGGCTTTTTGGGCCTCCGCCATGAGGCCGCCGCGCACTATAATCTTGGCGCAGCCTACCGCCGCAAAGGTTTGGAAGCCCAGGCCATACGTGAGTTCAATGCTGTGTTAGATACCTGGCCAGCATCCGAATATGCTCGCCACGCCGCGGCTGCTCTCGAGAATCGTCGCCAAAAAGATACTCCTGCGCCTGTTGAAAAAGAGAAATAACCTGAAACCAGTATCACGAAAAACGAAAACGCCATGAGCAAATAAGGCTCTATGGCGTTTTGGCATATTTATCCCTTCGACTCGGCGATTCCCATTTGCCAGTCTACAAACCAGAGGGTATCAATTGGATGCAGAGTAGGATAAAGTGGTAGCATCGTTTCGATGAAAAAATCAATTTTATTTTAATGACTTCACTGAAGAAAGCTCAAAAGAACATGTGCTACCCCTTCTCTCTTCTCTCGCAGTTCTTTCAGTGGACTCTTTATTACTATAACACAATTTTGAAAATTAGTTACGCGATTGAATTGGGAATTTCACGGTATTATTAAAGTCGACTCGCGTGTCTCCTCGTAGACCGCACCTGCTTCAAGAACACCCTGAGGGGAATTTTAAGCCGTATCTGCCCGCCGCGCTTTCAAATCAATGGGTAACAGGGCGGCGTATACAATATCTGACACAGGCGTCGGGAGGCCCAGTTCGCGGCCTTTGCGTCCGATAACCCCAATGATGGCTTCCAGTTCTGAGACGTGGCCGGTCTCAATATCGCGCTGCATGGAGGCTTTGATGGACGGCGCAGAGGCGTCAATGAAGGCCAATGATTTTTCGACCACGTCATCGTCCAGGGCGATGTTTTGCGCCCGCGCGAGGGCCTCGACCTCGCGCATAATAGCGATCAGCAGGCTGCGGGTCTCAGGTACGGCACGGTAGTCGCCCATTTCCAGCCGCGTCAGTGACCCGACTGCGCTGGCCGCGGAGATGAAGACGAATTTTGTCCACAATACCTTGCTAATGTCGGAGCTCAATTCGGCCGTCGCCCTGCTGCCTTGGAGCCTTTCCAGCACAGCCTGGGCGCGGCACGTCGTCTGTCCATCCAGTTCGCCGAAGACAATGCGCCGGAACTGGGAGAAGTGCCGCACCACGCCAGGCGCTTCGATGGCTACGGAAATCCAGGTCGCCGCGCCGAGCATGTGTTCCATGCCGATAACCGCGCCGATACGCTCGGCGGCGTCAATCCCGTTTTGCAGGCTCATCACGGCTGTTTGCGGCGCGATGAGGGGGCGGATAGCCTGGGCAGCCTGCTCGGTGGCGGGCGTCTTGACGCAGACCAGCGCCAGTTCCACCGGCCCGATTTCCAGCGGATTATCAGTGGCCTGCGCCGGTTTGACCAGGAAGTCGCCGTACCCGCTCTTGATTTGCAGGCCGTTCTTGCGAATGGCTTCCAGATGCGCGCCGCGGGCGATGAAAGTCACCTCGTTCCCGGCGCGGGCCAGCAGGCCGCCGTAATAGGCTCCGATACCGCCGCTTCCCATGATGGCAATTTTCATTGTGCCTCCAGTTGGTTAAATTAATTCGATCTTATCCTCTAACACCGCGCCATCCGGCCAGTTGCCTTCCACCCAACGCGCCACCGTTTGCAGCGAGCGCTGAATGTGACCGGCATCCATATTCACCAGCGCACAGGCGATGACCGCCTCCTGCCACTTATCCTGCAAGTCCATCTCGGCGACGGAGATGTTGAACTGGCGGTGCAGGCGATGAATCAGCGGCTTGAGACGGCTGCGCTTCTCTTTCAGTGAGGCGCAGGCGGGGAGGTGAAGGTGGAGGGTGAGGAGACCGATCATGTGGGCGTTGTTATTCTTCTGCTTTCAGGCTATCGAGGAACTGGCGGGCAGTCTGGATTTTGATGTTTTGATACGTTCCCAAATTCAGGAGATGACCGTCGCCGCTGACGATAACCTGCGCCTCGCCGTCCAGCGCGATGGATAGGAATAGCTCATCGGACGGGTCGGCGGGGATGGCTCCGGTCACGTCAGATTGCGCGGGAACGAGCACCGAATCCTCTCGCAGCAAATGAAGCAGACCGGCAATCTGCTCATCGGTAATGGCATACTTGCCCGTGCTGTGTAGTTCTTGGAGGACACGTTGAACTTCGAGGATGGCTGATTCGCTGCTGATAAGCAAGAATTCCCGTGCTTTCCAGGTGTCCACAACCTGCGCGGGTGTCCCGGTTTTGGAAAGGACTGCGCTGACGAGGATATTGGTATCAATAACCACTCGCAGCATTGCGTTCCCTCACCCGTTGCACTGCCTCGCGTACATCCTGTTCCACTTCTCCGGCGGGACGCTCCTTTTGAGCCGAGCGGATTTTTTCGATGATCTCGAAACGCGCCTCCCGTTCGGCGATCATTTGCTGGTAGAGTTCAATAGGAATGAGAGCCGCCATCGGCTTCCCCGAACGTTCGACGATGGCGACATCGCCGCCAAAGCCGACCCGTCCAAGCAGTTCCGCAAATTTCTGGCGGGCGTCGCCCGCAGCAATAAATATGGTCATTTCAGCCTCCTGTATCCACTTCCACCTCGTCCCAGGGACGGGCGACGGACGGGTTGCGCTTCCATTCTTCATACGCGGCTGCGGCTGAACGGGCGGCGCGCAGTTCTTCGAGCGCATCCTGGATTTGCTCGTAATCCACCGCAGGGATCATGGCGGCCACGTTCTTGCCGTTGCGCTCGATCATTACATCCCCTTTGCCGGTCAACACCTGGTCGAGAAGGTCGCGCCACTTGATGCGCGCCTCGCCGCTTTTGACAGTTGTGGTTACCATAATCTGCTCCTTCTCACCTGCGCGTACATTTTGTACAAATTGTACATTTTGCAGGATGGAATGTCAAGCAGACGGCAACAGAAAGTGTGTCTTTTACAAGGATTGGATGATGCGGTTTTTAACGCACAGGGTGATTTTTATGGCATAATCAGCATGAAGTGTTCTAAACAGCGAAAGGTATGCTATGAATAAAACCGTTGCTCAATTATCCACAGATGAATTCGAAAAAGTGGTGGAACGCACGGTGGATCGGCGGCTGGAAGTCTGGATGACGCAATTGATGGACGCGCTGACCGGCCTGCAAGAAGATCCCACCGCCAGCCTTGCCCCCGATTTTGCCAAATCATTGAAACGCGCCATGCAGCAAGCCCGGGCAGGCGAAGGTGTGGATTTGGAATCGCTCCGTCACCAGATTGAGTCGTAATGCCTTATCGCGTCATTCTGACTCCCGAAGCGCAAGACGATTTACGTCGCCTCGATGCTGGCGTACGCAACCGCCTGCTCGATAAACTCGAATGGATGGGCGAGAATGCGGAATTGCTCCATCATCAGGTCCTTCAGGGCGAGGAATGGAGCGGATGTTACAAGTACCGGATTGGTGATTACCGTATCATCTATCAACTGGATCGGTCACTCGGAAAAGTGATCATCCTGAAAGTCGGCCACAGGCGGGAAGTTTATCTCCCATGAGGATAAAAATCGGGGTGCGGGATCCTGAATTTTGATTCGAGCGCGGTTCAAGGAATGAACAAGGCCGAGCTTTTAAGGCTCGGCCATGCATTACGATTTACAATGCTAACACTTATGAACACCGAAACCGCTTACAACAAAGCCCTCAATTATCTCTACTCTTTCGTAGATTATAGCCTGAAACACGCCTCCGAACTGGCCAAGGCCGATTTCAACCTCGACCGGATGCGGGTATTAATGGCCTTGCTCGGCAATCCACAGGAGAAATATCCCATCCTCCACGTGGCCGGGACGAAGGGCAAAGGCTCCACCTCGGCGCTGATGGCCTCGGCGCTGACCGCCGCCGGGTATCGCAGCGGCCTCTATACCTCGCCGCATTTGCAGGATTACGTCGAGCGGATCCAGATCAACGGCCTGCCCATTTCACATCATGAACTGGTCGAACTGGTCGAACAGGTCAAACCGGCGGTCGCCAGAATCCCGCTGCTGACCACTTTCGAGATCACCACCGCCATCGGCTTCCTCTGTTTTGCCCAAAAGAATGTAGATGCCGCCGTCATCGAGGTCGGCCTGGGTGGGCGGCTGGACGCGACCAATATCGTCACGCCGTTGGTCTCGGTCATCACCTCGCTTTCCTACGATCACATGGCGGTGCTGGGCAACACGCTGGCTGCGATTGCCGCTGAAAAAGCTGGCATCATCAAAGAAGGTAAGCCGGTGATTTCTTCTCCGCAGAAGGAAGAAGCCCTGCAAGTGCTGGAACGCGTGGCAAAGGAACGTCACGCCCCGTTGACTCTCGTCGGGCGGGATGTCACTTACACGCCATTAAGCCGCTCGCTGGAAGGTCAAACTTTCCAACTTTCAAACCTTTCAACTTGCGCACTGAAGATTCCTCTGCTCGGCGTGTATCAAGTTGAAAACGCCGCCACGGCTTATGCCGCGCTGAAAGCCAGCGGATTGAATGTGAGTGATGAAGCCATCCAAAAAGGTTTTGCCGAAGTCCAATGGCCGTGCCGTTTTGAAATTGTCCGCCGCGAACCGCCGGTGATACTCGATTCAGCGCATAACATCGATTCGGCCGAGAAACTGTGCCAGGCGCTGGAGGATTATTTTCCAAACCGGCCGGTCATCCTGATTTTTGGCGCATCCGAAGATAAAGATATTCCTGGCATGTTTGCGGTGTGGAAACCGCGCCTGAGCTTGATCATTGCCACCCAAGCCGACCACCCGCGCGCTCTGGAGCCGGGAGGACTCGTCGAAACGGCGGACAGGCTCGGGCTGCGCGCCGAGGCGGTCAATCCGGTCGAGACAGCCCTGGCCCGGGCGCTTGAATTGTCTGAAAAAGATGGTAGCATTGTACTCACGGCGGGCAGCATGTTCGTCACCGCAGAAGTAAAAACAGCCTGGCAAAAAATCGGACACGGATGAACACGGAATGCACGGAAGTGGCTAAACTATGAATCAAAACGAATGGTCTTTCCAAGACGACGAAGAAGCCTTCAACCTGGCGCTTTCGCAACGCACGGACGAGCTTTACCGTGTCCCCAACCTGACGCCGGATGAGGACGGGATTATCGAAGCGCTCGTCCTGCCGCTGCGCGACCTGGTCATCTTCCCGCATATGGTGACGCCGGTCTTTGTGGCCCGCCAGGCCTCCATGCTGGCTATCCAGGAAGCTCACTCGCGCACCAGGACCGTTATCGGTTTGACCCAGCGCGATCCGGAGGTCGAGGATCCGCGGCCGCAGGATTTCCTGCCCATTGGCGTGGAAATTGCTGTCGGGCGGTTGCTCAGTATGCCGGATGGTTCCAGCTCGGCGCTGGTGCAGGGACGGCGGCGGGTCGAGATCCTGGAGTTTACCCGCCTGGAACCGGTCATCAAGGTGCGCGCCCGGGTCTTCTACGAGGCGACCACTGCCGACCGGCAGACCCAGGCGTTGATGCGCTCGGTGCTCGACCTGTTCGACCGCTGTATCCAGCTCGACCGCTCCATCCCTGAGGAGGCGCATCTCTTTGCCCTGAACATCGTCGAACCTGGCTGGTTATCAGACATGATTACTACGGCAGTCTCCTTCAATTTTGAGGAGCGACAAGCCCTGTTGCTGATGACCGACCCGCACGAGCGGCTCAAGCGGATCAACAAACTGCTCGCCGAAGAAGTGGACGTGCTGGAGCTGGAAGACGAAATCCACAGCCGCGTCCAAAACGAGGTGGATAAGAGCCAGCGCGAGTTCTACCTGCGCGAACAGATGAAGGCGATCCAAACCGAATTGGGCGATGGTGATATCTGGACGCGGGATGTCAATGAACTGCGTCAAAGAATTGAACAGGCCCACCTGCCTGAGCAGGCCAGTGTCACGGCGATGAAGGAAATCGAGCGACTCAACCAAATGCCGCCCATGGCTCCCGAGGTCGGCATCATCCGCAGTTACATTGACTGGATCCTCGACTTGCCCTGGTCAAAGCTGACCGAGGACAACCTGGACGTGAAGCACGCCGCCAGAGTCTTGGAGCGCGACCATTACGGTCTGAAGAAAGCCAAAGAACGCATTTTGGAATACATTGCGGTGCGCTCGCTGCACCCGAAAAAGGAACGCCAGCCGATCTTGTGTTTCGTCGGGCCGCCCGGCACGGGCAAGACCTCGCTGGGCCGATCCATTGCGGAGGCTTTGGGACGCAAGTTCGTGCGTCTTTCGCTGGGCGGCGTGCGGGATGAGGCTGAAATACGCGGCCATCGCCGCACGTACATCGGCGCGCTGCCCGGGCGCATCCTCCAGACCATGCGCCGCGCCGCTACGGCCAATCCGCTCTTCATGCTGGATGAGATTGACAAACTCGGCTCGGATTTCCGCGGCGACCCGGCTGCGGCGCTGCTCGAAGTGCTCGACCCGGAGCAGAATCATGCTTTCTCCGACCATTATCTGGACCTGGATTTCGACCTTTCAAAAGTCATGTTCGTCACCACCGCCAACACGCTCGGCCCGATTCCGCCTGCCCTGCTCGACCGGCTGGAAGTCATCGAGTTTCCCGGTTACATCGAAGAGGAGAAAGTTATCATTGCCAACCGATTCCTGATCCCGCGCCAGTTGGAAGAGAACGGGCTGGAAGAAGTCGGGTTGATTTTCGAGCCACAGGCGCTGCAGCGCATCATCCGCGAGTACACCTATGAGGCCGGCGTGCGCAATTTGGAGCGCGAGATTGGCCGCGTCTGCCGCAAAGTGGCGCGCTGGAAGGCGGAGATGAAGAAGTATCCAGAACTAATCAGCGCGGCGGTGATCGAGAAATTCCTCGGCCCACCCCAATTTTTCGAGACCGAGGCCGAGCGCAAGGACGAAGTCGGCGTGGCTACCGGCCTGGCCTGGACTGAAAACGGCGGCGAGATCATGTTCGTCGAGGTCGCTGTTCTGGAGGGCAAAGGCAATTTGCAGATGACCGGTCAGATTGGGGATGTGATGCAGGAATCGGGCCAGGCCGCATTGACCTATCTCAAATCCCGCGCCGCCATGCTCGGCATTGACCCGGACGTGTTCGAGCGCCTGGATATCCACATGCACCTGCCCGAGGGGGCGATTCCAAAGGACGGCCCCTCGGCAGGCATCACGCTTTGCTCGGCGCTGATCTCGGCTTTTACTGGGCGTCCGGTTTCCAAAGATGTGGCGATGACCGGCGAGATCACCCTGCGCGGGCGCGTGCTGCCGGTTGGGGGAGTGCGCGAGAAGGTGATGGCCGCCCGCCGCGCCGGATTGAAAACCGTTATCATCCCGATGCGCAACCAGAAGGATTTGGTGGACATCCCCAAGCGCGCCCGCGATGACCTGAAGATCATTCCGGTTCAACACATAGACGAGGTCATCGAAATAGCCATCGCGGCGGAAGCGATTGCCGAGCCGCCGAAGCCGAGGCGCAGGCAAGATGAACAAACGCAGGAGGAGGAGTAAAACGTAAAGCGTGAAACGTAAACTCATTACGCTTTACGTTTTACCGAGTAGGCCTTCGGCGCATTACGCTTTATTTCTCCAATCACCACAGAAAAAAACATGGCCATCTCTCTCAAGAATAAAATCGTTCTGGTTACGGGAGCCTCATCCGGCTTCGGGGAAGACGCGGCTCGTCTATTTACAAAGGAAGGTGCGACGGTCGTCCTGGCCGCCCGGCGCATGGACCGGCTGACTGCCCTGGCCGAGGACATCCGCGCCGCTGGCGGTCAGGCCTTTGCCGTCCCGCTGGATGTGACCGAGCAATCCCAGATCGAGGAGGCCGTCCAGACCGTGCTCGACAACTTTGGCCGGATTGACATCCTCTTCAACAACGCTGGCTTAGGCCATCTCGACTGGTTGGAAAACCTCGACCCCCGCCGCGAGATTGATGCTCAGATTGATGTCAACCTGCGCGGCGTAATCCAGGTGACGCGGGCTGTGTTACCGCACATGATCGCCCGTCGCTCCGGTCACATAATAAATATGTCATCGGTGGCCGGTCTGATCGCCGCGCCGCTCTACAGCATCTATGCCGCCACCAAGTATGGCGTGCGCGCCTTCAGCGATGCTTTGCGGCGCGAGATCGCGCCTTTTGGCATCCAGGTCTCAGGCATCTACCCCGGCCCGGCCGCCACCGAGTTCGGCCAGCACTCCGGCGATAACGCCGTGAAAAGCAGCCTCAAATTGCCGCAATGGCTCTGGACGACCTCCGAGTATGTTGCCCGGCGCACGGTCGGCCTGGCGAAACGCCCGCGCCGGACTTTGATTATTCCCTGGTACTACCGCATTATTATCGGATTCGATACGCTCTTCCCCGGCGTGGTGGATTGGCTTTTGAAAGTGGTGTTTGTAAAGCGATTCCACCATTCTTAACACAAAGGGCACACCGTTCGTGCCGCGAACACCGGCGGCGAGCCGGTGCGAGACGGCAAAGTCCCACAAAGGAAATCCTTTGTGGTGATTCTCTACCGGACAAATCTCTTGGCTGGACGCGGACGAGCGCGGAGTACGCGGAATCAGTTCTTTTTTGGATTTTTGTCTCAGTTTTATCCGCGTTTTCCGCGTAAATCCGCGTCCCGTTTCTCTTTTGTCCGGTAGCAAATGTGGTGAAAGGATTTCGATGACTCTCCCCCGCCTCTCCAAACTCTCCGCTTCCCTCCGCGCCTGCAACCTGGACGCTGTTATCTTGAATCCCAGCCCATCCCTGACCTACCTGACCGGTCTGCATTTTCATCTCAGCGAACGGCCGGTGGTGGTCATCTTCACGCCAGATAGGCCCCCTGTCATCGTGCTGCCGGAACTGGAAATGCTGAAAGTGGCCTCCCTGCCATTCCAGGCTTTCCCATATCCCGAAAATCCCGCCGAATGGGATGGCGTCTTCCGTAGCGCGTTGAGTTCGCTCGGACTCAATGCTAAACGCATCGGTGTCGAGCCGCGCGCCATGCGCCTGCTGGAGTTTCGGCACATCCAGGCTGGTGTGCCCGAAGCCGAATTCCCGGATGCCAGCCGGCTGGTGTCTACGCTGCGCATAAAGAAAGATGCGGGTGAAATCGCCGCCATGCGCAAG
>JBDRTP010000437.1:0-5081 GCA_043823965.1 Chloroflexota bacterium | reverse complement strand
GTGGCGCGCTCGCGCTTGATGTGCTGTTCGCGGGCGGTCAGGGTCAGGACGAAGGCGCGCTGGCCGCGGTTGTCAACGGTCTCGCCGACCAGCCGACCGGCCATCTTGTGGATGTACTGCTTGCGTGCCGTGAAGAAGCCGAGATACGGCCCGCCGAATGACATCGGGATGCCCAGCGGCTGTCCTTCTCCTACCGCAATGTCCGCGCCCATCTCGCCGGGCGTCTTGAGCAGCGCCAGCGCGATCGGGTTGGCCGCCACGCAGACCAGCGCGCCTTGCGCGTGGGCTGCCTCGATCAGGCCAGTCAGGTCAAAGACACGCCCAAAAAAGTCGGGATATTGAACAATGACAAGTGCAGTATTCGCGTCAATCAGTGGTATCAGAGAGGCTGGACTGAAAACTGAAGACTGATCACTGGTCACTGCCTTCGGGTCATCGCCCGCCAGCGTCAGCCCCATGCCTTGCACGTATGTGCGCAGCGTCGCGCGGTATTGCGGGTGGACGGTCGGCGAGATGACCACCTTCGTCCGCTTGCCGCGGAACTGGGCGTAGGCCATGTTGACCGCTTCGGCCACGGCGGTCGCGCCGTCGTAGTGCGAGGCGTTCGAGACCTCCATGCCGGTCAGTGCGGTCATCATGGACTGGTACTCGAAGATGGCTTGCAGCGTGCCTTGCGAGATTTCCGGCTGGTAGGGGGTGTAGGCGGTATAGAACTCGCCGCGCCGCAGGATGTGGTCAACGGCGGCGGGGATGTAGTGGTTGTACGCCCCCGCGCCGAGGAAGGAGATCAGGTCGCGCGTCGACTCGTTGCTCTCGGCCAGTTCGGAGAGCGAGGCGGCGGCTTCCATTTCGGTCAGCGCGGGGGGCAGGTCGAGTTTGGGGAAGCGGTGTTTGGCGGGTATGTCTTTGAAAAGATCGTCCAGTTTCTTGACGCCCACGGTGGCAAGCATCACGTCCCGTTCTTTGGGGGAGATGGGAATGTAGGTCATATTAGTTTCCTGGTTTGGTAGTTTGGTAGTTGAGTAGTTCAGTAGTTCAGTAGTTGAGTAGTTTAGTAGTTCAGTAATCTGCTACTACTCGACTATTGAACTACACAACTACACAACTATGCGACTACCCAACTACCCAACTAATGCGCTCTCTCTTCGCAATGCTTCTCGTATGCCGCAGCATCCATGAGCGCGGAGGCGTCGCCGCCCTCGATTTGAACCATCCAGCCCGCGCCGTACGGGTCGCTGTTGAGCACTTCGGGCGTGCCGGACAGGGCCTCGTTGACCGCGACGACCTTGCCTCCGGCCGAGGCGTAGGTCTCGGCTGCGGCTTTGACCGACTCGACCGAGGCAATCGGTTTGCCCGCTTCGATCGTGTCGCCGACGCTGACCAAAATCTCGACGAAGACGATGTCCGAGAGTTGGCTCTGGGCATAGTCGCTCAGACCCATCAAGCCGCCGGCGGGGTTGAACCATTCGTCAGATTTGGTGTATTTGAGATTGGTGGGGAAGTTCATGGTTATTTCCTCATTACGGATTGGGATAAAAGCAAAAAGGCGCACGAAGTTTATCGTGCGCCTCTGTCTGAGACCTGAGAGATTCGCCGGTTAGTTTTGTAGTTACTTAGTTTTGTAGTTATTTAGTTTTGTAGTTTTGTAGTTTTGTAGTTGCATGGTTGCGTGGTTGCGAAGTTTATGCTGTTCAACGAGCAAACTACTCAACTACCCAACTACTCAACTACTCAACTACCCAACTACCCAACTATCAAACTATCAAACTATCAAACTACCCAACTAACCCGGCTTGCCCCGTCGGTGTCGGCGAAAATCGCGCGACTTTCCAGAGGGATGCGGGTGCAGGGTCCTTTTTACCTGAGAGTTTCGCCTGGTCTTGCCAGTTTCCAGGCTTGCCCCTTCGGTGCTCCTTATGCATTACGTTGCTCAGGAGTCTCTTCCCTGCTCCCCTTTCGATTGTGGTCTAATTTTACGAGGGAACAGGGAAAAAAGCAAGAGGATTAACACACACATTGAAGGCTTCCTTGATTAGAAAATCCAACTTTCCCGCCTCTGAATCTGCCTCAATCTGCTTATCCCATTGTTCCCACTCTCTCTCTGAGAACCACTGTCGCAGGTGAACATATTCTTCTCGAGGGAGAGATTCTATTGCGGCTTGAATTTCCTGTACTTTTGTCATGTTTGCCTCCTATACGCTCTGTATGGCCTGACACAACGAGCAGTGTTGTACCAGCAGTTCAACTGCTGGTACAACTGGAGGGGTCTCTTCCCTGCTCCCCGTTCGATTGTCAGTCTCATTTTACGGGGGAGGGGGGCAGACGTCAAGAGGAAATTAAGTTGCGCGGCGAGTTTTATCCGCTCAGCGTGCCGCGCACCCAGTCACCGATCAGCCAGTACTTGAAGTCCTGTCCCTGGCTGGTCTGTACCGCGCCGACGATGCCGTAGATCAGCGCGCCGAGCGGGATGAATGAGATCAGGCAGGCAATCGGCATGCACAGCAGGCCGATCAGGACGACGCTCAACGCGCTGCTCACAGCCCATGCCGCACCGACCAGCACGCCCCCGCCGTACCACCAGATCAACTGGAAGACGAACGATTGCAGGGCGTGATAGGCCACGTAGCGCGAGCGGTCTTTGTAGACCATGTAGATGACCAACGCCGCAACAGGGCCGAGGATACCGGAGACCAGGTTGATCAGTACGCTCAAGTGCGCGATCATTGCCCAGGTGCGTTCATCGCCCGGCGAGAGTGGTTGGGGCGGAACGTAAGGGGCTTGTGGCATGGCCGCAGGGATGGGCGGCTGCGGAGCGGCAGGCGGTTCAGCCGGTGTATTCGGTTTGGCAGGCATACGATTTTTCTCCTCTCGTTCGGTAAATGGCACGTGGCTTGGTGAGTCTATCATATATAACGATTCGCAGCCTTTGACGTTGCAAACAAAGAAGCCTGCGCGCGGCAGGCTTCTTTTTCATGGAAAGGATCGTGGGTTATGCCCAGCCTTGTTTCTTGACGAAGTCAGTGATCACAGGGATGTTGACGTACTCACCCTGGTAGGCCTTGATGCCCCAGTAGATGTTCAGGATAACACCGACCAGGCCGAGGCACGCGCCAATGACTACAAAGCTCAGCACGAAGGTCAACACCCAGAGGACGACGCCCCACGCAAGTGCCTGGGCGTTGTGGGCGCGGATGAATGGGCGGTTTTTCTTGTCTTCCATCAGCATCAGGATGATGGGGACAATGGGCGTGAAGAGATAGGCCAACAAAGCCCATAGCTTGTCGTCACTGGTAATATCGGGATTGATAGGTTGCTCGGACATATTGCTCCTCCTGTGAGTTGGGTGATTTTTAGATTACTTGCTGATATTTTACATCAAATTCAGACAAAAGGCAACCGATTTTGCAATACCGAAAGTACCAATTCTCCCCCGAACGATATGCTACAATCATGACATGACCTCTTTGCCCCGCATCGTTTTCATGGGTTCCCCAGATTTCGCCGTGCCGGTACTGAAAGCATTGGCCGAAAAATGCAACCTCGTCGGCGTGGTGACCCAGCCGGATCGTCCGGCGGGACGCGGGCGGAAACTGGTCCCGCCGCCGGTCAAGATGCTCGCCCTGACGCTCGGCCTGCCGCTCATCCAGCCCGAATGTCTGCGCGCCGCCGAGGCGATGGAGCAACTGCGCCGCTGGTCGCCGGACTTGATCGTAGTTGCCGCCTTTGGGCAAATCCTGCGCCCCGAGGTGCTCGACCTGCCGCGTTATGACTGCATCAACGTCCACGCCTCGCGGCTGCCGCGCTGGAGGGGCGCCGCGCCGATCAATGCTGCAATCCTGGCGGGGGATGCCGAGACCGGTGTAACGATTATGAGGATGGATCAGGGCGTGGACACCGGCGCGATCCTGGCCCAGCGTGCCATTCCTATTGCCCCGGAGGATACCACTGGCACGCTCAACGTCAAACTGGCCGAACTGGGCGCGGGTCTATTGCTCGAAACCCTGCCCGGTTATCTCAGCGGCGAGATCAAACCCCATCCGCAAGACGACTCGCTCGCCACCTATGCTCCGATGCTCAAAAAAGAAGACGGCTTGCTCGATTTCACCCGACCTGCCGAAGAACTGGCGCGCCGCGTGCGCGCCTTCAATCCCTGGCCGGGTGCCTTCTTCGAGTGGGAAGGCGGCCTGTTCAAAGTCCACCGGGCGCGCCTCAGCGGCGAGAAAAGCCCAGGTGCGGGGAGCAGACTTATCGTCGAGGGAAGACCCGCCATAGGCACAAGCGAGGGGATTCTCATCTTGGAAGAAGTCCAGCCCGCCGGGAAGAAGTCTATGCCTGGCAAGGCTTTCCTCGCAGGCGGACGCAACTGGGAAGAAACATAACCACCAAGACACAAAGTCACAAAAAACTTTGTGTCTTGGTGTCTTGGTGGTAGAAAACACATCATGGAGGAACCATGCCGAAATTCGTCGCCGCCATTGATCAGGGGACAACCAGCACCCGCTGTATCCTATTCGACCACGCCGGGAACATTGCCGCCGTGGACCAGAAGGAGCACGAGCAGATCTACCCGAAGCCCGGATGGGTGGAACACGACCCAATCGAAATCTGGCGGAATACGCAGGAGGTCATTGCTGGCGCGGTTGAAAAAGTTGTCAGCGGTCAGTCATCAGTGGTCAGTGAGATTGCAGCCATTGGAGTAACGAATCAACGCGAGACGACCGTCGTTTGGGAGAAGGCAACCGGTCAGCCGGTCTACAACGCGATCGTCTGGCAGGACACGCGCACGGACGGGATCTGCAATGAACTGGCACAAGATGGCGGGCAAGACCGCCTGCGCGCCAAAACCGGTCTGCCTCTGGCGACTTACTTTTCCGGCCCGAAAGCCAAGTGGATTCTGGACAACGTCCCTGGGGCGCGGGCGAAAGCCGAAAACGGCGAATTGCTCTTCGGCAACATGGATACCTGGGTCATCTGGAACCTGACCGGCGCGCATGTCACCGACGTGAGCAACGCCTCGCGTACCCTGTTGATGGACCTGCACACGCTGGACTGGGATGAGGATATTTTGCGACTGCTCGGCA
>JBDRTP010000436.1:0-7920 GCA_043823965.1 Chloroflexota bacterium | reverse complement strand
CAGGCGCTTGAAATACTTCAACTGCAATGGTTCGTAAGTCGGCCAGGGCGGGGTGGCGATGCCGAGGGGGATGGTGAGGTCGAGGAATTTCATGGGGGGGCTCCTGGTTTGATAGTTGGATAGTCAGATAGTCAGATAGTTTGATAGTTGGGTAGTTTTGTAGTCGGTCTGTCACTTCGCGCAGTCCGGCGGACTAAAGTCCTGCCTCAGGGCGTGAAAGTCGGTTGAAACCGACTCGTTTGATCAGCCCGAAGGGCTTCCATGTGCCGAGCAGGGGATTTATCCCCGGCGAACCAGGCGATAAAAAACGCAATTTGTGACCGTGCCAAGTACACCGATGGCTTTTAAACTGGTTGCGTGACTCTGAAATACATCCACCAAACACTGTCGAACAATTGAATCTTAGTTCTCGTTGGCTCAATTGCCTGGAGAGCACGCCACGAAAGGCGATTTTCCTCGCGAGTGAGATCATGGAAGATAAGATTCAATGCTCGCAGAATTAACACTCCGTCTTTGATACTGTCGCTTCGCGCAGGTATCTTGGGCCAATTTGGACTCATATACGCGCCAAAAATAGCTTGATTATCGAGCATAGGTATCAGGTCGGGGCGTTTCTTATGCAAGACTTTGGTCGCTAATGAAGCGGCAAAGCCAGGCCATCCGGTCAACTTTACGATGACATCCTTGATTTGGCGCCTTTCTTCAGGTGTTGTCTGTTCCAGTGACTTTGATGGCAATGAGTCCAACTCTATTGATGCACCGTATAGTTGTAGGCTTCGAAAAGCTCGCCAGCCTGCCTGAGAATTCACCAATAGCGTTACCGCTATATCTTCAGGCACGAGCCTATTTTGCGGGGTTATCGACTGATGGTCAAGGTAGTAGCATCCATTATCTTGACGGTATTGCCGTAACAGCGCGTCGGCATTTTCAATTGTTCGGTCGACTTCTTCTCCACCAAGAACGAGTCTAACTGCTATCATTTTTCCTCAACTCCTATTGGATGCAGGGTGTGGTGGACTTATATAGATTCGGATATCGTCAACCACTCGACTATCAGACTATCTGACCATCCGACCATCAGACCATCCTGCCACCCAACTACCGCCCAACACTGGCAATGATCCTGCCAATTTCCTGGGGCGTTGCGCCAGCGGCAAGCATGGCGCGCATGAGGAGTTCAACCGAAACGGAGCTATCTCCACCCTCCGCTTTGGCGATGCGCGGCTGGCTTGACTTGATCTTCCCGGCTAATTCGACCTGGGTCATCTGCTTTTCTCGTCGTTCCCGCAGGCTGCGACTGAGCGCCAGCTTGATCTCGATCAACGTGGCTTCTTCAGGCGTTAACTCCAGAAACTCGGACACTGTACCCACCTTCCAGCCTTGCGCTTCCAGTCGTTCTTGTTTTTCCTGGTTCATTTTTGGCTCCTTACCCATCGCCATCGTACTTTTTCAATCGTTTCCGGCAGATCTCAATGACTTCTGCGGGCGTTTGCCGGGTCGTTTTCGGGTAGTTGAGCACTGCAGTGGCCTGAAAGCAGCCCAACGAAAGCTGATCCAGAGCAAAACCCGTTCAGAGAACTGCGCCAGAAACCGGCAAAGGACACTGTCGCAGCTCTTGACAAGGCATCAGATAGCCCGCTGATGGTCGCAAATCAGCGATCAGCGACGGTTATTAAGGTTCAAACGCGCACAAAACAGGTTTTTTCAGTTGGCTCCTAAGCGAGCCAAGGCCTCTTCCACCGTCGTTGGTGCAAAATATTCAAATGGATGTGGCTTCATAGAACAACACTCCTCTACAATTATTCAAATTGACATTCTACACTAATATTTATACAGAGACAAATCATTGATATGCGTCCAACCGAAAAATCAACAAAGGAACTCAGAGATCTTCCCAAAATCCAGCAGAACTCGTTCGTATTGCCTCGAAAACCTGATAGCTCATAATGCCAATACATCTTAGTCAAAGTTTCAAAGATTAAATCCAGGCTACAAGTTGCGCTTTTCGCGGTCGTAGTTCTGGCCGAGGAAGCCCGGCACGCGCGCCTTGCGGAAGGTAAGGATCATGATCAGGATGGTGGCCAGGTAAGGCACCATCAGCAGGTACTGGTAAGGCACCGCCAGGCCGATCACCTGCGCCCGGAAGGCCAGCGCCTCAACACCGGCAAAGAACAGCGATCCAGTCAGGATCATCAGCGGACTCCAACCGCCGAAGAAGGTCAGCGCAATGGCCAGCCAGCCGCGCCCGCGCACCATCCCTTCGGTGAAGGTACCGGTGTACACCATCGGCAGGTAAGCCCCGGCCATGGCGATCAGCGCGCTGCCGATGATGGCTGTCAGGTAGCGCGCCCGCACTGTGTTAACTCCCAGGCTGTCGGCCGCCATCGGGTTTTCACCGACGGCGCGCAGTTCCAGGCCATTTTGGGTGCGGTACAGGTAGTACCACAGCCCGATCGAGAGCAGGACAGCAAAGTACACCACCCCGTTCTGCTTGAACAGGATCGGTCCCAGGATCGGAATCTGGCTGAGCAGCGGGATGGACACTTCCGGCAGGGTAGGGATCAGCGGCGGCGAAAGGGTAATGCCGATCACCAGCTTTGGAATCAGGGAGGACAGCCCAACGCCGATGAAGAACAGCGACAGGCCGATGACAAACTGGTTCATCTTCAACGTGGTGGTGAAGTAGGCCAGCAACAACCCAAAGATTGCCCCAGAGACCATCGCTGCCAGGATGCCGACGAAGTTGTTGCCGAATTGGTAACTGATCAGGAAGCCCAGCGATGCACCCACCAGCATGATGCCTTCCTGGGCGACGTTGAACACGCCGGTGCGCCCGCCGAGCATCGTTCCCTGGCTGGCCAGGACGAAAGGTACCATCGATAAGAGCACTAAACGCAAGAAGGTGACAAGTTGTTCCATGATTGCATTACCTCCTGCGGACTACGTCGGAGAGCAGGACGAACAACAGCACCAACGCCTCGACGATGAAGACCATTTGAACCGGGATCATCATCGTGCGCTGCATCGCGCTTGCGCCCACTTCCAGTACGGCGATAAAGAGGGCCACGAACGGCACGGCCAGGTTATCTCCCTTGGCAATCAGCCCGATGATCAGGCCAAGCACCAGGAAGTTGGATTGCATGCCCTCGATCAGGCGGTGCTGCACACCGGCCACCTCGATCACACCGGCCAGCCCGGCCAGCGCACCGGCCAGCACCAGCGAAAAGACGAACATACGTTTGACATTAATGCCGTACACCTGTGCAGCGCGCGGGTTAGCCCCGCTAGCAACCAGTTCGTACCCGCTGGTGGTGCGCGTGGTGTACACGTAAATACCGGCTGCCACCACCACCGCCAGGATCAGGCCGGAGTGCAGCGGTGGGTTGCTGACCAGCATGGGCAGGAAGCCGCCTTCTCCGATGGGTATGGTGGTTGGGTGCCCTGCAGCCGGATCGCGCCACGGCCCGGTAGCGACCAGGTCGATGACTGCGAACGAGACGAAATTAAGTAGCACTGTTGTCAGGATTTCGTGCAGCCCAAAGCGGTACAACAGCCAGGCAGGCACCAGCCCCCACAGCGCGCCGGCGATGACCCCGGCCAGGATGACCAGCGGAAGTAGCAAGTAAAACGGCAGGTGGGCGAACATGATCCCGGCTGCCGAGGCGGCAATCGCCCCCATGATCATCTGGCCCTCGCCGCCAATATTGAACTTCCCGGCCGTCAGTGGCACGGTGAATGCCAGCGCAAGAAGCGTCAGCGGGATGAACTTGAGCAGGGTTTGAATAAAACCGTTGGGTGTGCGAAAGGAAGTACCCAAGATGGTAGAGTAAGCGCGCCCGACATCAAAGCCCATCGCGGCGATGAATATACCCGCCGCTGCGAAGGAGGCCACGATGGCAATCATATAGGGAGTGATTTTACGTGCAATTGTCATTATGCAGTCCTCAATAATACCTTACTCCTCAGCCTTGATCCCGCTCATCAGGCGGCCAATGGCGTACTTGTCGAATTGGCTGCGTTCGAGAATGCCGAGGATCTCGCCGCGATATATGACCGCGATCCGGTCGCACATCAGCAACAGCTCGTCCAGGTCTTCGGAAATCAATAAAGTGGCGTTCGTCTGTTTTTTTCGCTCGAGTATCTTCTGATAAACAAAATCCATCGAGCGGATGTCCAGACCTCGGGTGGGGTTGTGGGCTACCATCAGAGACGATGGCATCGAAAAGGCACGCGCGATCATAACGCGCTGGATGTTCCCACCGGAGAGGTTCCCTCCGGGCGCATCCGGGCCGGTCGTTTTGATGTTGTATTCACGGATCAGGCTGTTTGCCCGTTGGTAGACGGTCTTCCAATCGATAAAGCGCCCGTCGCTGTAGGGTGGTTGGCGGTGGTAGCCGAGGATCAGGTTTTGAGCGACGCTCCCTTTCGGTAAAAAGCCGTCATGAAGGCGGTCTTCGGGGATATAGGTGATGCCCAGCTTCAGCAGTTCGTTAATCGTGGTCTGGGTAACGTCTTTGCCATTCAGTGTGATCTGGCCGCTGGTCGGCGGGATGATGCCAGTAACGCATTCGGCAAGCTCGCGCTGACCGTTGCCGGCCACCCCGGAAATGCCAAAGATTTCCCCGGGCCGCATCTGGAAGGTAACGTCTTTCAATCGGGCGATGCCATCTTTGCTGATCAGCCCGACCGATTGAAGGGCCAGTACAGGTTTTGCATCGCTTTCAAGCTCGCTTCCCTGCTGGGTATCGCGGGCAAAGTACACGCTGCTTTCGATGTTCACCTGGTCGCCGACCATAGCGCGGACTAAAACTTCTTCGGATGCCTGCGAGCGTTCCAGGGTAGTGACATTGCGCCCTTCGCGCAAGACGGTAATGCGGTCGCATACGCTCAGAACTTCGCGCAGCTTATGAGTGATGAAAACGATGCTCATTCCGTAGTCCACCATCACCCGCAACGAATCGAACAACGAATCGACCTCTTGCGGGGTCAGGTTAGTGGTTGGTTCGTCGAGAATTAAGATTTTTATGCGGCGGTAGAGCGCCTTGAGAATTTCAACTTTTTGGCGGGTGCCGATGGGTAAGGTGTCAATGGTTACGTTCAGGTCCACTTGCAGCCCGAAGCGGTCGCATAACTCGGTGACTCTGGCAGCTTCGCTGTCCAATTTCATCGTATACCGCTTGTCGATATCTGTCCCTAAAACAATGTTTTCAATCACCGTGTAGTTTGAAATTTGCAGATAGTGCTGGTGAACCATACTGATACCATAACCGATCGCATCACGCGGGCCGTGGATATCGATTTTATTGCCTTTCAATTCGATCTCGCCGCTATCTTTGCGATAAAGTCCGTAAAGGATATTCATCAAGGTAGTTTTACCGGCGCCGTTTCCGCCCAGCAGCCCGTGAATTTCGCCGGGCACAAGGCTGAAAGATACCCCATCCAGGGCAATGGTTTTGGTGAAAGTTTTACAGATCTCTTTGAGCTCCAGGATCGGTTCTTTTTCCATATTCGTCTTTACACTTTTAGCCTGACCGTAATCCAAAACCTGCCAGGAGCACACGGAACCGTTGAGTGGGGTAGCTTTCCTGCATCGGCTGGCGCTGGCGGCCCGTTTTGTGATGGGCTTGGTGGATGCGCGTGGCATCCTGCTGGTGTGTCTGTATCTTGAACTGACCGGGTTGAACCGGTTTGTGGAGGCGGCATATGGCAGTCAACACAAGGTGGCGGTGGCTATGGAAATAGCCGTGGTTACGTTCGGGCGAGAGGAGAAGGCCCGTTTGGCGGCCGGCATGACGCCTAAGCAGATCAGCGGGTGTGAGGACAAGACCTTTCATCTGGAGAAGTATGTCAGCAACCGAAAAGCCGATAAATGGACCAAGGCGATGATAAGCAGGCCGTTTACCGCCACTTGATCCCAGGCAGTTATCTTCCTCGGGTCTCTGAGAAGGCCCAAACCGCTGAACAGCACCACGATCTTGAGAAATGCTCGCAGGCCTTGCTGACTCCCTTGTTGAGTCAAAGCGGACCCTTCGCCCAACTGGAGTCCCATGACTTGAAACTCGTTGAAGCCGTGGCACAAGAGTGCGCCGAGGTGTTTCAACGCTCCAGTTCTTGCGTGGAAGGCCGCAACGGCTATTTGGCTTTGTGACGCCACAGATTGCATCGGCTCACTAACCAGAAGTTGGAAGCTTTGACGACTGTTCACAACTTTTTCATCAAGCGCACCGATGGCGCCACCGCCGCCAAGCAGTTCTTTGACGCCCAGCCCAGGGACTTGTTTGCATGGGCGCTTGAGCGGGTGGACTTGCCTGGTCGTCCGGCTCAGAAACGCTCACAACCTAAGCGGAAGGTGTACCTGGCTTCACTCGCTGCTTGAGCGCTCTTGGTCGAAACGATGACCAATGCCGAAGCAGGGTTTCTGAACGTCGGCTTGGAGCGGCGCCGGAAACCCTGCAAGGTTAAACCAGGCAGCAATAAATGGTTGTGGTGAAGTGAAATTACTTAATTTCACTGATGTCCTTGACAACCTCAATCTTGCCAGCTTGGAGGTCGGTGATGATCGCGCCCATTTCGGTTTGCACTTCAGCCGAAACGTTCTTCAACGGCAATTGCAACGTGACGCCGGTGGCAAAGCCGAGCGGGTAGTAACCACCGGTTTCGCCGGCCTGAATTTTGTTGTAAATTTCGGTGAGCGGTCCGGCGAAATCATAAATGAGGGAGGTCACGTAGTTGTCGGGGGCAAAGATGGCCTTGTTAGTGTATTTGGCGGTGACATACACCTTGGTCGGCGAGGCCTTGACCGACTCGAACAGGCCGAACATACCCAGGTTAAGCGAGCCCATGATCACATCGCAGCCTTCGGCAATCAACGCGTCGGCGACCTGGCGGGCTTTGATCGGGTCATTGAAATCGCCGGTCCAAGCTGCCTTTAATTCGATGTCCTTGCCGGAATCTTTAATCGCCTGCTGGATAGCATGCACTTCGGCGTAGGAGAAGGGCAGGGTCAGGCCACCCAGGTAACAGATTTTACCGGTCTCGGTCAGGCGGGCTGCCAGCGCGCCGATGCCGTAGAAGCCAACGTGGAAATTGCGATCGATGAACCACAGGTTCGCCGGCGGGTTTTCGATCGGGGCATCGCCTTCACTAATGAAGACCACATCCGGGAACAGGCGGGCAAGGTCAACCGTCTGGTTAACAAATTGGCCGCCGTGCGTCCAGATGATGTTGTAGCCACCGTCAATATACTCGCGCATGACGCGGTCAATGTCCGGTACGGCTACACTCTCGGAGTAGGTCGTCTCGATCCCGGTTGCCTTCTGCAGCTCGGAAATGCCGATATATGCCAGGGTGTTGTAGTCTGCATCGGTAATGACACCTGGGAAGATAGCCGCCAACTTGTAGGTCTTGCCTTTCGGTTGCTCAACTACAGGCGTCGCGGGTGTGCAGGCTGCTAACGTCATACTGGCTATTAAAAGCATAGTCAGTAATATATAAAACTTCTTCTGCTTCATTTCTTCCTCCTTTGGAAATATGTAAGAATGGACAAAAAAATCGAGCAAATTTATATATGATTGTTTGTTCTTATGGGCATTCTCCTTTCGTAAAATTGTTTTTATGAGCGTCTCACGCGCATAAAAGAATCCGGTGAGTTAGTCAAGAGGTGTCGCCTATTCTGTGGGGGCATTTTTCGGCCCCGCTCACGAATAGCAGGGATAGTCGGATACGTTGGGTAAGGGTTCGGCGATAATCTCCTTCAAAGTGAAGGCGCGCGTAACTGTCTGGTCACGCCGGGCTGCCACTGCGATGGACTTTTTCTTGCCCGGCGCACTCAGAAGCTGGGCGTTCCTGATCAGGATGTTATAGATTGACATAAGAGTAATCTCCGGAGAACAGGGGAAAATTCGGACTCATCAAGAAACA
>JBDRTP010000435.1:0-7372 GCA_043823965.1 Chloroflexota bacterium | reverse complement strand
ATATCATGGTAGGGCAGTCACCTACCATCATGGGGATGGGATAACGGATAAATAATCCTGCACCGCCCAGCCAGAACGGGTCTGGTCGTAGGGGGCGGTCAGATACCACCAGGTGTGGCCGTCAGCCTGTTGCGGGCCGTCCGTCACCAGGAAGGCCTCTGAATCGTAGCCCAGGAATAGCGGCTGGCTGTTCAACCCCGGCAGGGCGCGCAGGCGCAGACCCTGCCCTTCGGTGCCGCTGATCTGCACGTAGACGCCGAGGGCAAAAGCCCCTGGCAGGGGAGTGGGAGAGGCGGCTGGCGCTGGCGGGAGGGGCGTGAGGGTAGGGGCCACGTAGCGCGGCGTGGAAGTCGGGGCGGGGATGAGGGTCAGTGCGACGGAAGCCGGCAACAGAGCCTGCCCTGCCTGCGCCAGTGCCGCAGGCACAGGTGAGACGACCGCCGAAGGGTCCGCTAAGTGGGCGGCTTGTCCTGCCCACAGGATATAGACCAGCGTCGCAGATAACAGTATGGAGGCCAGGATCAAGGCTCCAAGAATGACCTTGATGTTCAGGATGTTTTTCATTCAAGAATTTCCAAATGCTGGCCGGCTGACTTATGGCTGCAGAGACGCTCCGCCGCCTGGGGGGGCATCAGCACACGCAATGCCTGCGGCGCGACGGTGATCGTCACTTGCTGCCCGCCCAACATCGGCTCGCCGTCCATTTGGAGGGAAAATGGCGTTTCAGACTCTATCCGCGCGTTGCGGAATGGCAGGCAGCGCGCCTGATCCGAGGTGACGTGCCGGCCGGCGGTGATAGCAAAGAAATGGCGAAAAGCATCCGCCAGGCTGTCGCCGCTGAGCAGCCACAGGTCCATTTCGCCGTCGTCCAGATAAGCCTTGGGCGAGATCTCTGCCAGTCCGCCGAGATAATGACGGATGTTGCTCGCCACAGCCAGCAGGTAGTGTCCCTCGACGCGCTTGTCGTCGGCCCAAACGCGCAGGTTCATGCCATGCCAGAGCATGGCGTTCCAGATGGTCGTGGCGGCGTAATGCGGGACAGCCAGATACTTTTCGAAGCGCTTGCGCGGTTCTAATTTATGAACGGTGAGGGCGTCCAGGCCGATGCCAGCCCACATCAGGAAAGGCTGGTCGTTGCACAGACCCAGGTCTACTGTGTAGATGGGCGCGTGCGCCAAGATCTTGGCATTCTCGCGTAAAGCTCTCAGGTGACTCCAGGTGAAGGCATTTAACCCGATCTCGCGTGCCCAGACGTTGGAGGTGCCCGCCGGCAGGACGCCGAGAGCGGTCTGCGAGCCGATCAAGCCAGCCGCCACCTGGCCGACCGTCCCATCGCCGCCGATGGCGAAGACGGCGCAGAAATTCTCCGTGGCGGCCTGGCGGGCCAGTTGCGTGGCGTGGCGGATGTTGATCGTCTCGGCCACCTCGACGCGCCAGCCGGCCCCATTCAAAACTCGGATGATACCGCCTACGAAGGGGCGCACCGAAAAGCGTCCGGCAGCCGGGTTATAGATCAGGAGTGTGTTGAGCATGCCGCTATTATAAGGGGCTTTGAGAATTTCAGTAGAGAAGATGTCAAAAAAGGCCGTATAATATACTGTGACTTTCACTTTGCACAAGGAACTATGGGAGAAACGCGCCTGCTCAACGATCGTTATCAGTTGCTCGAAGGACTTGGCAAGGGCGGCATGGCCTTCGTTTATCGGGCGCGTGACCTGATGCTCGAACGCTATGTGGGGGTCAAAATCCTGCGCGAGGATTATTCGCGCGATCCAGCCTTCCAGGAACACTTCCGGCAGGAAGCCAAGGCGGCTGCCAATCTCTCCCATCCCAACATTGTCACCGTTCACGATTTTGGATTGGACGCCGGAAAACTGTTCATCGTGATGGAATACGTCCCCGGCACGGACCTGAAGACGCTGCTCCAGCAACGCGGCCGTTTCACCCCCGAGGAAGCCCTGCCGCTTGTCATCCAGGCCTGCGCCGGGATCGGCTATGCCCACCGCGCCGGCCTGGTGCACTGCGACGTCAAGCCGCAGAACATGCTGGTCACGCCGGATCAACGCCTCAAGGTGGCCGATTTCGGCATCGCCCGCGCCCTGGCTTCGATTCGCCCCGACGAGCAAAGTGACGTGGTTTGGGGCTCGCCGCAATATTTTTCCCCCGAGCAGGCCTCCGGCGCGGCGCCATCCCCGGCTTCGGATGTCTACTCGCTGGGCGTGGTAATGTATGAGATGTTGACCGGCGCATTGCCTTTCAACGCGACAACTGCCACTGAGCTGGCTCGCATGCATCTGGATGTCCAACCACCGCTGCTGACCGAAATGCTCCCCGATATTTCGCCTACACTGGAACAGATTCTACTCAAGGTGCTCTCAAAAGAGCCATCCGCTCGTTATCGCACCGCGGACCAATTGGGACGCGTGCTGCTGAACTTCGGGGACGCCCGAACCGCCCCCGCGCTGGCTTTGACCCCGGAAGCGGCCCCCGTTATGGAGTACACCATCCCCCCCGCCAAAGGCCTGACGGTAACTGGAGAGACGGCCAGCCTGAATATTGACTGGGTCTCGGTCGGTTTGGGCTTGTTGGCATTGCTGGCGGTCGGTGGACTGATCCCGTTCTGGGTTTGGGTGTATTTCGTGTATAATCCGCCCATTCGGTAGGAAACGATTCAGCGATTCAGCGAGTCAGCGAATCAGCGAGTCGGCGAGTCAGCGAGTCAACGAAAATCATGGCTGAAAAACCTTACATTATCGCTCCTTCCATCCTCTCGGCGGACTTTACCCGACTCGGCGAACAAATTAACGAATGCGAGGCCGCCGGCGCGGATTGGATCCACGTGGATGTGATGGATGGTCACTTTGTGCCGAATCTGACCATGGGGCCTTTCATTGTGGAGGCCTGCCGCCGGGCTACGAAGCTGCCTCTGGACGTGCACTTGATGGTCGAGTCTCCAGAGCGCTTGCTGGAGGCCTTCGCGAAAGCCGGGGCGAGGCACCTGACAGTGCATGTGGAGACTTGTCCGAATTTACATAGCACCTTGCAAGAAATCAGAGACTTGGGCTGCGCGGCCGGCGTGACGTTGAACCCGGGCACGCCCGTCACGGCAATCGAGCCGGTGCTGCCCATGATTGACCTGCTGCTGGTGATGACCGTCAACCCGGGATACTCCAGGCAGACATTTCTGCCTGAGACGACCTCAAAGGTCGCGGCCCTGCGCCGCATGTTGGATGCGATCGGTTCGTCTGCCTGGCTGGAGGTGGATGGCGGCATCTCGGCGCAGACCCTGCCCGAGGTCCGAAAAGCGGGCGCAAATGCCTTTGTCGCGGCGCAGGCCGTGTTCGACTATCCAGAAGGAATTGCAGCCGGCATTGCGGCGTTAAGGAAGCAAATGGCTTAGAAGGTGAGGAAAACAAAAATCACGGCTTGCGCCGCGATCTTTGAAGTAGGGCTGGCTTCTAACCAGCCAGTTGTCGGCTGCTAAGCAAGCCGCCCTACGTCAGGCCGGCGGTTAAGCAAGCCGCCCTACGTCAGGCCGGCGGCTAAGAAAGCCGCCCTACATCAGGCCGTCTTGACCAGTGTGCGGATGCACTTGGTGCAGAGCAGTTTCTTTACTTTGCGGCCGCTCGCGAGTACCGTCACCTTTTGCAGGTTCGGGCGGAAAGCGCGATTGGTCGCCCGCATCGAGAAAGACCGGTTGTGACCGAAGGTGGTCGTCTTGCCGCAATGTGCGCACTTAGCCATCTTGCAACTTCCTTTCATACGATAATAGCTGACGGGTTTACCCGCTGATTTCAAGCGGCTGATTTTACCACAGTTCACATCCTTATTCAAGCAAAGTTGTTAATAAGATACAGAGGATCAATTATGGGCGAAGAAACAACTACCCTGGGCGGCATTCATATCGCGCCAAATGCTGTCGCGACGATCGCTTATCATGCCACGCTGCAATCTTACGGTGTGGTCGGGCTGGCTCCCAAGAATCTGGCTGAGGGCCTGACGAGCAGCATCACGCGTGAGCCGGCGCGCGGCGTTTCGGTGCATTACAACGGCGAAGAGATTGACATAGATGTTCACGTCATTGTGGAATACGGCACACGAATTACCTCGGTGGCTGCCAGCGTTGCCAACGCGGTACGCTATAAAGTCGAGAAGGCGTTGGGCATGCCGGTTCACCAAATCAACGTCCATGTTCAGGGACTGCGCGTCAGCAACCCGGATTGATTTTAGCGTTCAGGAGAATTTAGCTTTATGGAACTGGATACTCAAGCGCGCCTCGAGCGCTTTAAATCCATGCCGATTGACGGGCAAGCCCTCAAGAAACTGATCGAGGCCAGCTTGCTCTGGCTGAAGGTCAACCAGCAGACGGTTAATGTGCTCAACGTATTCCCCGTCCCGGATGGCGATACGGGAACGAATATGGTATTGACCATGCAATCGGCCTGGTCGGAAATTGATGATCTGGGCCACCGCAACATCGGCCAAATGGCAGCCGCAGTATCGCAGGGCGCGTTGATGGGTGCACGCGGCAACTCAGGCGTCATCCTTTCGCAATTGTGGCGCGGTTTCGCCCGCGCCCTGCACAACAAGGAGACGCTGGATGGCCCCAGCCTGGCGCGTGCTTTTGCCGAGGCGCGCGACACGGCTTACAAAGGTGTCGTCCGCCCGGTGGAAGGGACGATCCTGACCGTTGCCACAGATATTGCAACCGCCGCCGCAGCCGCTCTTATGGAGACGCAGGATCCGTTAGAGATTCTGGCGCAGGTCGTGCCCGCTGCGGATGCTTCCGTCGAGCACACGCCTGAACTCCTGCCGGTTTTGAAGCAGGCCGGGGTGGTTGATGCAGGCGGCAAAGGGCTGTTTTATATCCTCGAAGGGATGTTGCGCTATATCTACGGCCAGCCGCTGGATGCGCCACTGGCGACCGTCCAGCCGTTATCTGCAATGATTCTGCAAAACGCGATGGAATCCATCGAACCCGGCCAGGATTACGAAGTGGTGGTGGATTTCCACCCTGCCCAGCCGCTCGACTTGCAAAAGTTTTATCGCGATCTCGAGGCGATGGGCACATCCATCCAGATCGGCGAGGGCGAGGGGATGTACCGCATGCACATTCACGTCCCGACCGAGAAACGCTATCAGCCGATTGACTACACTATGTCGCTGGGCAGCATCAGCAAAGTAGCCATCGAAAACCTACAGGTGCAGATGGACGAGATTGACCGCAAGGCCGGCAGGAGCAAACTGCAACTGGCCAAAATCGAACCCGGGCAGATCGCCGTGGTTGCCGTTTCACCCGGGCCGGGGCTTTCGCGCATCTTTGCCAGCCTGGGCGTGGCGGCCATCGTCGAGGGTGGTCAGACCATGAATCCAAGCACCCAGGAAATCTTGAGCGCCTTCGAAAACCTGCCGACCGACAAGGTCATCATCCTGCCGAACAACAAGAATATCATCCTGGCCGCCCAGGCCGCCAGGGATGTCACCGTCAAAAAGGTGCAGATCGTTCCCAGCCGCACCATCCCGCAGGGACTGGCAGCCATGATGCAGCTAAACCCGGAGGGGGATGTGGAAGCCATCGCGGCCAAGATGACCAGGGCGCTCGAAGACGTGACGACCGGCGAGATCACTATAGCCACCCGTTCGGTGGAGATTGATGGTGTTGCCGTGGAAAAGGGGCAGGTCATTGCGCTGATGAATGGCAGCCTGGTGCTTTCAGCCGCCTCTGTGGAGCAGGCCTGCCTCGGCCTGTTAGAAAAAGCCAACGCGGCTGACTATGAGTTGATTACTCTTTTCTATGCTGAAGACCTGGCGTCTACCGAGGCCAATCGCATCGTTGATTTGATCCGGGCGGCGTATCCTTCTCAAGAGATCGAACTTCAGTACGGCGGACAGCCGCATTATCAGTTCATCATATCTGTGGAGTAAAGTCATCCTGCTCTCTGCGCTAAGCAGTAATATGGCAAAGGTTTGCATCCTCACCGACAGCACGGCTCAATTCACAAGCGCCAGGTTTCCCGGCCATGAGCGGGTCTTTATCATTTCTTTCAGCATAAAACCAGGTGCAACCCGGCAAAGAAACTCTCTCGCGCCGCAAGAACCGCCAGGGGGACGGCTCATTCCCCCAGCCAGACAGGTATTCTCAGATTATTTTACCCGGCTAAACCGGGAATTTGATCACATCCTTATTATCACACTCTCGTCGTTTCTCAGCCCGATGCTCCACTGGGCTGAGGAAGCCGCCTGCCAGTACACCAATCACGCCACCATCCAGGTGGTCGATTCACAGACGACTGCCATCGGGCTGGGCCTGTTGGTGCAGATCGCGGCTGAGGCAGCCGCTGCCGGGGCGCCCATTCACGAGCTGGAACGGCTGGTGCGGGCGACCATCCCGCGGGTTTATATGCTGTTTTGCATCCCAGAGATGAACTGTCTCGCCGAGGCTGGTTTCCTCAGCTGCTCTCAAGCCTTCATCGGTAAGATGTTGGGACTGCTGCCGATCTTTTCCCTGGAAGAAGGGCGCCTGACGCCGATGGCCAAGGTCCGCACCCAGCGCCACCTGCTCGAATCACTTCAGGAATTTATTGACGAGTTTAGCGATCCCTATCATGTTGCCCTGATCCAGGGAACAGGGCTCACTCACTTGCGCGCCCGACCATTACGCGAGTATGTCGAGGGCAGTTTCCCACAAACCTCATTCAGTGTGCACGCCATTGGAGCGCACCTGGCGACCTTATTTGGTCCTCAGTGCATAGGTTTAGTGGTTATGGAAAAACCGGAGGCGAGGTCGAAATGAAAATATTCTTTCCATCCATCCGCCAGACAGGTTGAGCGGCATTTTCAACGCGGCTCGTCTGGCCGCCGAACAATTTGGTCAGCGCGTGCACGTGCTGGATAGCGGTCAGTTAAGCCTGGGGCTGGGGTTTCAAGTGCTCGCCGCGGCTGAAGCTGTTGCGCGCGGCGTTAGCCTGGAGGATATCCTGGAGCTTGTCGAGAGCGTAAAGCAGCGTGTGCGCGTGGTCGCCTTGCTGGATACCATCCTATATCTTCGCCGCAGCGGTCGTGTCTCCTGGGCCAAGGCGATGATCGGTGATCTGTTCAACATCCGGCCGATGATCGAACTCCGCTTCGGCATCATCGAGCGACTGGCTCAAGTGCGCACCCGCTCGCAGGGAATTCTCCGCCTGGCCGAGGCGCTAAACTCGTGGGGGCCGCTCGAACGCCTGGCTATACTGCATACCAACGCCGAAACCGCCGCCCGCCAACTGCTCGAAGACCTTAAACCGAAACTACCCGCACCTCCGCTGGTGGTCAATGTCACGACCGTCATCGGTACGCACACCGGGCCGAATGGGTTGGGGTTGGCCGCGGTGCC
>JBDRTP010000434.1:0-18443 GCA_043823965.1 Chloroflexota bacterium | reverse complement strand
TCGCTTTTTTCAGCAGACTTCATGAAAGAGCGGACTCAACCACCGGCGCAACACCGCGAGGACACATTTTCATGAAATATATGCTGGACACCAATATCTGCATTGGCCTGATCCGCCAAAAGCCTCGATCGCTTATCGAGCGGTTGACCGATTGCGCCCCAGGCGATGTCGGCGTTTCAACGATCACGGTCGCGGAGTTGGCACATGGCGCGCAAAAAAGCAGTCAGGTCGAGCAGAATATGTCAGCATTGGAGCAATTCTTTCTTCCCATCGAAGTTGCCGATTTCGACCAGCACGCGTCCATAACGTATGGTTTGGTACGCGCTTCTTTGGAACAGGCAGGCAATGTTATCGGCTCCATGGATATGTTGATCGGCGCACACGCGTTGAGTCTCGATGTCATCCTGGTTACGAATAACACAGGTGAATTCAAGCGCATCCCCAATTTGAAGATGGAAGATTGGACGGCTTGAATTGCATCCCACTCCTTACCCCGAAGTCAACGCCATCATTCGCGAATTACTGACAGGTGCGCAAGCCATTTTGAGAGATAACTTTATCGGGATGTACTTGCATGGTTCCCTCGCCAGCGGAGACTTCAACCCGGCGACAAGCGACATTGATTTCGTGGTTGTGGCTGCTCAGGATTTGACCGCTGAGATCATTTCAGCCCTCGAGAATCTGCACAACCGCTTGAACACCAGCAACCCGGAATGGGCAAAGAAACTCGAAGGAACGTATATCTCTCAGAAAGAATTTCGTCGCTATGCTCCGAACGATGGCCCCTATCCATGCACGAATGAAGGGAAGTTCTATCTGGCAGGTCACGAGAATCATTGGGTGCTGGCGCGACAACTCCTTCGTGAAAACGGAGTTATCGTTGCCGGGGCAGACCCCAAAACTCTGATTGACCCTGTCTCAGCGGATGAGATACGCCAGGCCGTAATAGCATTCTTGAACGAGTGGTGGTTGCCGATGATGGATAACCCCGCTCGGTTGCAAAGCAGTGAATATCAAGCCTATGCGGTTCTGACGATGTGCCGCGCCCTATACACATTGGAAAATGGGACCATTGCGTCGAAGTCAGTCTGCGCGCGCTGGGCGCAAGAAACACTCGATGAACGCTGGGTTCCCCTGATTGATCGCGCCTGGGTCGGGCGAAAAAATCCAGGCTTGAAAGCGGAATCGAACGATGTGAACGAAACCCTGGACTTCATTCGATACACGATGGAACGCAGTCGGCAATTTGCCCAGCCCGAAGGCGAGGCGTTGTGACCACAGGAGTGAAATTGGTGGCAAGGAAACATAGCGTCAATACTTATTGCAAACTACACATTGCAAATGGTATTACTTTATGCAAACTATACATGACAAATAGCCTTACTTTATGCAAAAGAACTTGTGATGCCAAACCTGACATGTCTCACCCGCGCCGATATTGACCACTACCCTCGCATGGACATAGGTCACGATTAACCAACCCCTCATGGAGACATGTCAGGTCTTTTGTGAGAATTGATTAAACTAAAGAAATTATGAATGTATTGAAAATGATTATGTCTCAAAACAGGAGAGAACACAATGGATAACTACAAATTAGTTACTTTTTCTGTAAATGGTTTTGATCAAACTATCTACATACGAGGAACAGATGCACAGGAATTAGACTTAATACTCGCGGAAATGAAAAAGGTTTTTTCCTCTTTATAAAATCAAAATATATAAATTTCCTGACGGAACAATCTACGGCTTTGACATTGAAAAAATGGGAAAAGACTGTGAATGGGCAATATGGTGGGTTTTTCAACAGTTATGTAGATATGGATATGAACCATTCGGTATAGTGGAAGGGGGAGCATATGCATTTCGACGAAATGAATAACCTTCTTTAATTGCTTCTGTTAGATCAGACAAACCTAATCTAGGAACTTTTATGACAACCCCTCAACCATCTCCCACCCTGCTCAAACCCTCCCGTCCCGTCGGCATCATCGGCTACGGGGCGTACGTGCCGCGCTACCGCCTGCCCGCCAAAGAGGTCGCCCGCGTGTGGACCGGCGGCCGGGGCGGACTGCCGATCAAAGAGAAGGCCGTTCCCGGCATGGACGAGGACGTGGTGACCATGTCCATCGAGGCGGCGCGCAACGCCATGGCCCGCGCCCAAATTGACCCGGCCGAACTGCGCGCCGTCTGGGTCGGCTCGGAGTCGCACCCATACGCGGTCAAGCCCACCTCCACCATCGTGGCCGAGGCCATCGGCGCGGTGCCGAACACGCAGGCCGCAGATTGGGAGTTCGCCTGCAAGGCCGGTACCGAGGCGTTGGTCGCGGCGATGGGATTGGTCGGGTCGGGCATGGCGCGCTACGCCATGGCCATCGGCATGGATACCGCCCAGGGCAAGCCCGGCGACGCGCTGGAGTACACGACCGGCGCGGGCGGCGCGGCCTACATCCTCGGTCCGGTGGAAGAGGCGCTGGCAGCCATTGAAGCCTCATATTCCTATGTCACCGACACGCCTGATTTCTGGCGGCGCGAGTACCAGCGCTACCCGGAACACGGCCAGCGTTTCACCGGCGAACCGGCCTACTTCAAGCACATCACCGAAGCGGCCAAGGCGCTGATGGAAGCCAACGGCACGACCGCCAAGGATTACAAGTGGGCCGTCTTCCACCAGCCCAACACCAAGTTCCCGCAGCGCGTGGCCGGGATGCTGGGTTTTGGCCCGGAGCAGATCGCGCCCGGCATGCTCGTGCCGGTGATCGGGAATACGTATGCCGGCGCGGCCATGATTGGCCTGACCGCCACACTGGACATTGCCGAACCCGGCGACCGGATTTTAATGGTCTCATTCGGCTCCGGGGCCGGTTCCGACGCCTTTGACATGCGCGTCACTGACCGCATCACCGAGCGCCGCGCCCTGGCTCCGCAGACGCAGGATTACATCGCCCGGCGGACGGAGATTGATTATGCCACGTATGTACGCTATCGAGGCAAGTTGGCGATGAGGTAGTAAGTAAGTAAACAAGTAGACAAGTATCAAGTAGACACGTACTTGTTTACTTGTCTACCCAAAATGGAGAACCCATGACAGAAGTAATAATAGCCGGCCTCGGCCAAACCCCCGTCGGCGAACATTGGGATACATCCCTGCGCGAACTGGCCTTTCACGCCATCGAAGCCGCCATGCAGGATGCGGGCGGATTGCGTCCGCAGGCGCTTTACGTGGGCAATATGCTCGCCCCCAACCTCTCGCGGCAGGCGCATCTTGGCGCGCTCATCGCGGATTATGCTGGGCTCACTGGCATCGAAGCCGTGACCGTTGAAGCCGCAGGCGCATCGGGTGGCGCGGCATTGCGCCAGGGTTATCTCGCGATCGCAAGCGGCATGGTGGACGTTGCGCTGGTTGTTGGTGTTGAAAAGTTTACAGATAAACAAGGCGCTGAAATTGAAGAAGCCATCGCCACCACCAGCGACTCGGACTTTGAAGCTGTGCAAGGCATGACCATTGCCGCGCAAGCCGCGCTGTTGATGAGACGATATATACACGAGTATGCCGTTCCCAGGGATGGATTTGCCAACTTTGCATTAACCGCGCATACAAATGGCGTGGCTAATAAAAATGCCATGTTCCGCAAAGCCATCAAACCTGAGACTTATGCCAAAGCGGAAATGGTCAGCGACCCGCTCAATATGTTTGACGTCGCCCCCAATGCGGATGGCGCTGCCGCGCTCGTTCTCACCCGCCGCGACCTGCTTCCGTTAAACTGGCAGAATCCACTCGTGAAGATCGCTGGCTCCGCGGCATCGTCTGATACGCTGGCATTACATGATCGCAAAGATATACTGTATTTTGATACAGCACAAATTTCAGCAGGCAAAGCCATGAAGCAGGCGGGAATTGTTTTAGACCAGGTAAATTTCTTTGAGTATCACGACACATTCAGCATTTATGCCGCGTTGCAACTCGAAGCAATAGGGTTTGCAATTAAAGGTAAGGGATGGAAACTTGCGGCAGATGGTGAGATCGGGCTGAAAGGCCGAATCCCCTGTGCGACGATGGGCGGCATGAAAGCACGCGGATTCCCCGGAGGCGCTTCAGGTGTGTATCAAGCCGTCGAAGCGGTCACCCAGCTACGAGGGCGGGCTGAAGCGAACCAGATCGCAGGCGCAACGTATGGACTCGTCCAGTCGCTTGGCGGGCCAGCATCCACGGCAGTCAGTCATGTTTTGCAGGCGTTGGGTTAATTAATTTGGAGTCTGACGGCTAAGTGCCACAAAGTGGTATGCCGTCGAAAGTTAGCGGAGCAAGCTCCTGGATTCCAAAACTTCCAGCCACATGGTTTGATAAGGCCGAAGAATAATTTCAAAATTCTGTAAACGATTCGTGAGCAGATCGCGAGCCGTTTTATTAATTATGCTTTCAACACGTTGTTCACGTGCTGTGACATTTTGCAAACATAACACTCGCTTTGTAGAATCTGGGGGAATGCGAAGGATGGCAAAAATGCTTTTATCAATATCCAAAACTTTTTGCGTGCCGTGCGGGTGAAACGCCGCGGAAGATGAACGCGCCAATAACAATTGACGATAACGCGCAAAGACCTGCGACCTCAATGAAGTTGCATTTGCGAGGTCTGCTTCCAGATCTTTGCGGTTTAGTTTTTGACGGTTGATGGTGCGGTTATGATTTGTGATCTGCGCACCTTCCATCCAATTGCGCGAACCAAAGAGGCTGTGATAGTAAATTCCAGGCACGCCGATCAACGAAAGCATAATGGCTTGCGCGGCAATGAAGCGATCCACCTGCGTTTCAAGCGGCTCATCACTGAATGGATTTGAAAGCGCGTCGAAATAATTGATGTTCATTTCATACGGACTTTGCGTGCCGTCGCTGTTTTGTTTGTGGGAGATCAAGCCGCCGTGCGCGAGCGTTTGCTGGACGAGCGAGTCAATGTCAGCGGGAGATAAAATTCCTCGCGCAGGATTCAAGCCCATCCCGTCGTGCGAAGCGAGGAAATTGAAAAATGTTGTTTGGTCGGATGGAAGTTTCAAATCCGAAGCCCATTCAGTCAAAATGCTTGCATCGCCTGCGCGGAAAGTGTGAAGTGTAAGCGGCGGTAGCGCAAAGTTGTAAACGAGTTGCGCTTCATTTTTTCCATCGCCAAAGTATGAGATATTATCCTGATGAGGCACATTGGTTTCAGTGATGAGGCGCACATGCGGAGCAACGTCATCCAGAATGGCGCGCAGGAGTTGAATGACTGTGTGAGTTTGCGGAAGATGAATACAGGTTGTGCCGATCTCTTTCCATAAATATGCAATCGCGTCCAGGCGGATGAATTGCGCGCCGCGTTCGGCATACATGAGCAGGATGTCAAATATTTCAAGCAATACATCGGGATTGCGAAAATCAAGATCAACCTGGTCGGCGCTGAAAGTCGTCCACACGCGGCGAATGCCTGCTCGAGTTTTATATTCGGTAAGCAAAGGCAGCGCGCGCGGACGGACAACTTTTGACAGATCAGGATTATCTTTGACAGTGACGAAATAATCGCTGTATGGTTTTTCATAGCGCAGAAATGCCTGAAACCATTCGCCTTGCGCGGAAACGTGATTGATGACGCCATCGAACATCAAGTGAAAGGATTTACTTAATTTTTGCACATCCTGCCAATCGCCCAAAGATGGATCCACTGCGCAATAATCTTTCACTGAAAACCCGTCATCTGACGACCAGGGATAAAAAGGCAGAATATGAACGCCGCCGATAACGCCGCGCAAATGCGTTTTGCAGAAATCATCCAAAGTCTGTAAATGAGATTTGCCTGCATCCTGCACTTGATCGCCGTACGTAATTAAAAGCGAGTCGCGTTCGCTTAACGATGAATCAGCAGGCTTTGGGATTCGTCCGCGATAATGCTCGATCAGTTTTTGCAAACGCGCTTGAGTATAAGAAGCGGCTTCATTTCCATAAAGACGCTTGAGATGTATGGTATAAGAAGTATGCATGGTACGATTTATTGTACTGTATATCAAAAAAACTTCGTTCTGAGCGGAGCCGCACGCTCTTGTTATTTGTGCGGCATAGTCGAAGGACAGGACTACAAGACAGTTAATTTTCACACGTAACGTTATCCTTCGACTACGTTCCTCGAAAGGCACTCGTCACTTCGCTCAGGACGATGAGCCGATTTTATTAATACAGGAGATCACATGAACACATCACGGCGTATTGGATTCATCTCCACGCGCTTTGCAGGCACAGACGGCGTATCGCTTGAAACAGCCAAATGGTCAACCGTATTGGAAAGACTGGGCCATCGATGTTTTTACTTTTGCGGCGAATGCGACCGACCCGCTGAAAAAAGTTATATCGTACCCGAAGCATTTTATCGCCACCCAATCATTCAAGCGATCAATGAAATCGCATACGCAGGCACATGGGGAACATTACACGAGAGTCGCAAGACACACCCGGAAATCAAAGAATTGCATCAGGATTTTTTCTCGGTTTATATCCGCCCTGCCCACGTCACCAAACAAGTGCAGGAATTAAAGGATTACATCAAGGAACATCTGTATAAATTCGCACATCAATATAAACTTGAACTGCTCATCGTTGAGAACGCGCTCACCATTCCTGTCAATCTTCCGCTTGGGTTGGCGATCACAGAATTCGTCGCCGAAACGGGCTATCCCGTCATCGCGCATCATCACGATTTTTACTGGGAGCGCCAGCGATTCATCAACAACTCTGTGCGTGATTATCTCGCCGCCGCGTTCCCGCCCAACCTGCCGTCCATTCGACACGTCGTCATCAACTCGGTGCAGGCGCATCAACTTGCATCGCGGATTGGAGTCGCCGCGATGATCATTCCCAACGTGATGGATTTTGACTCTCCCCCGCCTCCATTGGATGATTACACAAGCACGGTTCGCGCGGACCTCGGGCTTGCTCCTGACCAATATATGATTCTCCAGCCGACGCGGATCATTCAACGCAAAGGCATTGAACACGCCATCGAGTTGACTCGCCGCCTCGGCTTGCCCGCAGAACTGATCATCTCACATGCGGCTGGCGATGAAGGCACAGACTATGAAAAGCGCGTGCGCGAGTTCGCCGCTTTGCTGGAGGTCATTGTCAATTTTGAGTCAGCAATTGTCAGCGATGTAAGAGGCGTTACGCCCGATGGCAGAAAAATCTATACGATGGGAGATGTCTATCCGTATGCGGATCTGGTCACATATCCATCTGCAATTGAAGGGTTTGGCAATGCTTTTCTCGAAGCGCTTTATTACAAACGTCCGCTGGTGGTGAACAATTATTCCATTTACGAAGCGGATATCAAGCCAAAGGGATTCAAAGTGATCGAATTCGATGGTTTCATCAGCGAAGCGACGTTGGAGGAGGCACGTTACGTTTTGAAGCATCCGCAGGAAACTGCGAAGAACACGGAACACAATTACAAACTGGCATGTCGCTATTACTCGTTCACCATGCTTGAAAGACGTTTGAATCTTTTGCTTGCTGATTGTCTTGGAGAAAATGCGTGAAAATTTCCTTGTTGCATTACTCGTCCCCGCCGATCGTTGGCGGCGTGGAAAGTGTCTTGGCGCACCATGCGCGCCTGATGGCAAAAGCCGGTCACGAGGTCACCATCCTGACCGGGCGCGGAGAAAATTACGATAAAAGGATCCCCGTTCGCATTTTGCCTCGATTGGATTCACGCCATGCAGAAGTCATGGAGGTCAAGTCGGCGCTGGATAAAGGAAAACACACGCCCGCATTTGATACACTGCGCGAAAATATAAAATCGGAACTCATGGCAGAGTTAAGCGAATGCGACATTCTCAGCGCGCATAACGTCGCGTCTTTGCATAAGAACCTTGCTTTAACTGCGGCGCTGTATGAATTGAATGGAACGCCCAATTTTCCGCGCATCATTCTATGGCATCACGACCTGGCATGGACAGCGCCGCGTTATCGCGATGAATTACATGATGGTTATCCCTGGGATTTATTGCGAAAGAACTGGCAGGGCGTGACGCAAGTTGTGATTTCAAAACTGCGCCAGCAGGAGTTGGCAGAGTTATTCGGCATCGCAAAGGATTCAATCCGTATTGTGCCAAATGGCATGGACATCAACGCGTTCTTCAAGTTTGAACCGCAAACGATTCAGTTAATCGAAAGCCTGAATCTTCTGGAGGCAAATCCGCTTTTTCTTTTGCCTGTGCGCCTGACCCCGCGCAAAAATATCGAACTCGCTTTGCAGGTCATGGCTGAGGTGAAGAAAAAACTTCCCGAAGCCATGCTTCTGGTCACAGGTCCAGAGGGACCGCATAACCCCGCCAATGTTGCATACAAGGAAAAATTATTCAAACTGCGCGATGAATTGAAATTGCAGGGCTCGGCGCATTTCCTCGCCGAATCAACCAGCGAGTTCATGCCTGATGAGGTCATCGCGGATTTTTATCGTCTGGCGGATGCGTTGCTCTTCCCCAGCCGCGAAGAGGGATTTGGCATTCCCATAATCGAAGCGGCATTCAGCCGTCTGCCTGTGTTCTGCGCCGATATTCCCGTCCTGCGCGAACTTGGCGGCAATGACTTAAGTTACTTCGACCCAGATGAACAACCAGTCAAGGTGGCGCAACAGATCATTGAAAGATTGGAAAGTGAAACAACGTCGCGCTGGGCGCGTCGTGCAAAACGTGGTTATATGTGGAATCAAATCTACGCTTTGCGCATCGCGCCATTGATACAGGAGGTTTACAGATGATAACAAAATTACTTCCCATAAAAACCGCGCTCGTCCCCATTGGACCAGGCTCGGACGGTCAGGAAGCGCTGACCCTTGCGCAAGCCATAGCAAAAGAGGTAATTCTCGTGGGCGTTGTCCCAATTGCCGATGATCAGCCTGTCAGTTCAGGCGCGAACGCGGCAAGAGAAATAAGAAAACGCCTGCTCTCATTGAGCAGTCCAAACATCCGTTTCAAATCAACTGTGATCGTTTCTGAAACAGCATGGAAAGACCTGCAACGCGTCATTGCTGATGAAGAACCGGATATATTCATCGCAGAATGGCACAATGGACACACAACCTGGGGAGCCGCCATTTCAGGCGTGCTGATGAATCCGCAATGTGACATTGCCATTGTGCGCGGAACATTGCCCGCCGCCCCTGAAAAAGTCTTGATCGCAGTACGCGGCGGTCCGTATGCTGAACTGGCGTTACGGCTTGGGATGAAATTGCATACCAAACAATTGGACATGTTGCACATCGCTCTCACTGGAGCCGAAACTGATGCTCCATTTAAGGGCATTAACCACATCCTGAAACAACTCCCTGAGGTGAACCTTCGCTCCATTACAACGGATGACGCAGTCCGCGCGATCTTCGAAGAATCCCATCATTATGATGCACTGGTATTGGGCGCGACAGCCAGTAAAACAGCAGGCAGTTCAGGCGTTGGTCCCGTTGCAGAAAAATTATTGCGCGAGTCGCCAGCCACAGTCATTATTGTCAAAAGCCGCCGCCTCATGTCAGAAGCCATGCTGGATGAATCCGCAGGGTCGCAAGCCATCTCGATCCTCGTGGATAAATGGTTCGCCGAAAACACCTTTCATGCAGATGAATTTTCAAACTTGAAACAACTCATGGCGCTTAAAGAAAAACAGGGATCAACGATCAGTCTTGCCATGCCAGCGCTGAATGAAGAAGAAACGGTCGGGAAGGTCATCCGCACCATTCAAAATACATTGATGAAAAAATATCCATTGGTTGATGAGATCGTATTGATCGATTCCAATTCAACAGACCGCACCCGCCAGATCGCGGAACGACTCGGCATTCCTGTTCACATCCACCAAAACCTGTTACCGGAGCTGGGAGCGCGCCCCGGCAAAGGAGAAGCCTTGTGGAAGAGTCTGCTGGTCACCAAAGGAGACATCATCGCATGGATAGACACAGACATCGTGAACATTCATCCGCGCTTTGTATATGGCATCATCGGTCCGCTTTTGCTTAACCGCAACATACAATTCGTCAAAGGCTTTTATCGCCGTCCGCTCAAGGTGGGCGATAAAATGCAGGCGGGCGGCGGCGGGCGCGTCACCGAGTTAACAGCGCGTCCATTGCTCAACCTTTTCTACCCCGAACTTTCAGGCGTTGTCCAACCGCTTTCAGGAGAATATGCAGGCAGGCGCGAATCTTTGGAGAATGCAACTTTCTTTTCAGGCTACGGCGTGGAAACGGGTTTGCTGATTGACATCTTCGAACAATACGGTCTGCGCGCCGTCGCACAAGTGGATTTACTGGAACGCATCCACCACAACCAGGACCTCGAAGCATTGGGCAAAATGTCGTTCGCAATCATCCAAACCGTTCTCCGCAAACTGGAAAAAAGATACGAGCGCGCCATTATCGAAGACGTGAACAAAACGATGAAATTGATCCGCTATGCAGACGGCGGTTATTTTCTGGAAGTGGAGGAAATCCCCGAACGCGAACGTCCGCCCATGATTACCATCCCTGCATATCTCGAGCGCCATAAAAAGTGACAAAGTTCTGTCTTATCCGTCATGGTCAAACAGATTGGAATCTGGAAGGAAGATATCAAGGTCGAAGCGATGTCCCGCTTAACGAAAACGGTCACGCGCAGGCAAAAGCGCTGGCAGGCCAATTACAAGGACAATCTTTTGCCGCGATCTATTCCAGCGATCTTGCGCGCGCGTGTCAAACCGCGCAACCCATCGCAGATGTTCTCAACTTAACTGTACAAATCGAACCGCGCTTGCGCGAGATCAACCAGGGCGAATGGGAAGGTCAATTGGTGGAAAATATCAAAGCGCTTTATGCCGACCTGTGGGCGCAACGAACGATTGATCCTGCAAGCGTGCGCCCGCCCGGGGGTGAAACCGTTGCAGAAGTTGCCGCCAGAGTTTATGCCGCCCTCAACGATATCTTGCGCCGCCACCCTTTAGGCTCAATTCTGATTGTCTCTCACGGACTTTCCCTCGCCACCATTATTTGCCGCGTGCGAGATATTCCAATTGGAAAAGCCTACACCGCCATTCCCGATAACGTCCAACCCATTTGGATTGACTGGACTGAGTCTTAACCTGAAATCAGCTTACACTCGCTCTTACTTAACGGAAAGTTGATTCTGCAAATAAGATATGGTCAACGCTGACAAAAACGCGGCGAAACCGAACAAAATCGCGGGAATCAACCAGCGCGCATTCACAAGAACATCTTGATAAAACAGAATCCCTTGCATACGGATTTGCGCCAGCAAAAGCGGATGCAGATTTTGCACAGCAAACCACAACGCGCCGACACATAACGCAATGACAAGACTCAAAACAAAATCATTCCACGTGACGAAGGCAGGGCGTACATCTTTTTGTAAGAGTGCCATCACGCCCGCTGTAATATCACGCGGCATCGTCTGATACACTGGCATTACATGATCGCAAAGATATACTGTATTTTGATACAGCACAAATTTCAGCGGGCAAAGCCATAAAGCAGGTGGGAATTGTTTTAGACCAGGTAAATTTCTTTGAGTATCACGACACATTCGGCATTTATGCCGCGTTGCAACTCGAAGCAATAGGGTTTGCAATTAAAGGTAAGGGATGGAAACTTGCGGCAGATGGTGAGATCGGGCTAAAAGGCCGAATCCCCTGCGCGACGATGGGCGGCATGAAAGCACGCGGATTCCCCGGAGGCGCTTTAGGTGTGTATCAAGCTATCGAAGCAGTCACCCAATTACGAGGTCAGGCTGAAGCGAACCAGATCGCAGGCGCAACGTAGGGACTCATCCACTCGCTTGGCGGGCCCGCCTCGACTGCAGTGTCTCACATCCTGCAAAGATTAGATTAGCATTTCTGCAAAGACAGAAGCTTGATAGTTCTTGAGAGTCTCGCGGCGTAGAATTAGATTTGGTACTACGAAAAAGGAGCAAATAAAAATGGAAATCCCGCGACACTGGCGTCTCAAAAAACAACGATATGGACTGGTAGGCGAAGTTTGCCCGCATTGTGATCACAAAATTTTCCCACCCCGCGATGTATGCCCAAACTGCGGCGACGAGGCCAAAGAACAATTCGCATTTAGCGGCAAGGGTGAAGCGTATTCTTATACGACCATTTATGAAGCGCCCTCTGGTTATGACGCAAACGCGCCCTACACGGTTGCACTTGTAAAACTGCAAGAAGGCCCGATGATCACGGCGCAGTTAACTGATGTAGACAACCAATCCGTGGAAATCGGTATGCCCGTTGAAATGGTCACGCGCAAAATGAGAAATGATGGGGATGAACGGGGGCTGATTGTATATGGGTATAAATTCCGCCCCGCCGGACTTGTATCGCGCTAACTTATAGATAATCACGCTAATTAACAAAGTGTCGCTTCTCGTATTTGCGAAGCGACACTTTTATTATTTTAGAAGATTCAACAATACTCACCCATCAAACAATGAGAACATCAGTCTCTAAATGCGTGCCTATAATCGCATTCTGAAATTAGCACGCACGATTGCAGATTTGGCAGGTAGTGAAGAGATTCAATCCGCGCATTTGGCGGAGACGTGACACCTTCGGCAGACCGAAGACTATGATGGGGTAGAAATGCGATCAAGAGAAAACAAAGGACGCCTGGTGTGGGTAATCTCCAGTCCGAGATGTGGGCCAGTATATCTTGATCAATCGTTTCTGAGCGCAACGGCCCTGTAAGCCCAGCGTGTCATCTATGCCTGAGACTCTGCCTCGGCCTCCATCTGATCCAACCGTGTGTAGTAGTCTCGAATCTCTTTCAGGTGCGCCCATGCAATTTTTCCCGTAAGCACCAGGTCATCACCAGTCACATTGGTCTCCGGATCAATTGCTCCATGTTCGAGTTCTACCTCTAGCCCGCGCCGAAACTGCTCCGGGTCGATTTGTGACCAATCAATTTTGAGCTGCGTTCCGATCGAACGAGCTTCTTCAGTTGAGAATTGTCGTTTGTTGCTCATGTGATCCTCGCATTTCTTTATTGGTCTATCTCATTAGGATTATTTTGTCTTACTTTTCTTGGCACACTTTAAGTCAAAAAATGTTCCCGAACTTTTGCCGAAATCTGGCGATCGGTCATCTTGTCCACGGTTTCAATGGCAAGGATGTGTGCTTTGAGTCCTTCGTGCTCAATACGTTTTTCCAGCTCGCCTTTTGCCTCACCAGGGCCAAATATCTGGATGGAGTCTGCATCACGAATACTCGCAATAATCTCATCGTAAAATTTGTTGAGATGATTTCCAAATTTTCTGTCTCTTTGGTCTTCTGAGGTCACCTCTTTTAATCCTTCCGGAGTTTTAGAATGTGAACTGCCAGAGTATCGGATATGTTTTCCGTTGTTTGAGGTTATATGCTTGATTTCTTCTCCGCCGTGTGTGAGAATTACGATGATCGCTTCCCGATGGTCAATCCACAAACCAATTTCCTTTTTCACAAGACTCTCCTTATCCATGTCTGGAAGAACTGACTTTCTTGAAATCGATATATCCACGTTCGACGTTGGTATCGATCAACTGCACGCGCATCCGGTCGCCAACATCCATCCCCTCGAATCCATCCACCAGCTTGCCTTCAACGGGGATAGTGAGAAGCCGAACCCACGTACCCTTCTCGGAAGCGCCTGTGACAATCGAATCAAACCGCTCTCCGATCCTTGATTCAAGCAGGAGCGCGGCAGCGGATTTACCGACTTGCCGTTCGACTTTGTTGGCTGCATCTTCTGCTTCGGTGCAATGAGCCGCCAGAACATCCAGCTCATCTTTACTATAGGGCACAGGCTTACCTTCCAGGGCTGCTTTCAACAAGCGTTGGGTAAGCAAGTCGGGATAGCGGCGATTCGGAGCTGTCGAGTGAGCATAGTCCTTGACTGCCAGACCAAAGTGACCCGGGACATTCCCATCAGGAAGCTCTGCAATATATTCGCCAGCGCCCAAAAGCTTGATCACAGCCAAAGATAAGTCGGGGAAGCGCAACGGATCCGCGGCTTTTTGCTTGACGAGAAACTCCTCCAACGCTTTTGAATCCGGGAGTTCTGGAAGTTTGAACTTGTGATCCGCGGCAATTTCGACAATCCGCTCCCAGCGTTTTGGCATATGTACCACGCGACGGATCGAGGGGGATTTCTTGGCCGAAAGATAGCGTGCGGTCACACCGTTAGCCGCAATCATGAAATCCTCAATGATCTCTTTAGCGCGGTTCTTTTCTTCTATATCGAGAGCGCGAATTTGATCGCCATCGAATACCGGTTTGGCCTCAATGGTTTTCAGACTGAGTGCCCCATGGATATGCCGGAAATTCTTCATACTTTGTGCTACCCGGTCCTGCAGTTGCAGATTCTCAGCCAGTCCTTTGACAGCAACAATCGCTTCTGGGATAGCTCCATTGTTTTCCAACCAGGCCGCCACGCTGTTATAAGCAAGTTTTGCGTAATTATGTACCCACGCTCTGTAGATTTTAGAATCTTCAAGCGATCCGTCTGCGCCGACCAGCATTTCAACGACAATGGAAAGGCGATCCTCGTTGAAATTCAAGGATGTAATGTCGGTAGAAACCTTTTCCGGCAGCATCGGGAATATCTCGGCAGCGGTATAAACCGAGGTGGTGTTATTGCGCGCGTGTTGATCAATCGCTGATCCATTTATGATGGAAGAGTCCACGTCTGCTATAGCAACGAGGATCTTTACCTTATCTGAGGGCATTGCCTCGGCAACGGTAAGCTGATCCAAGTCACGCGAGTCATCATTGTCAATGGAAGCCCATAGAAGATTCCGCATGTCTCGAACGGCCTTGCTATCGATTGTCGCTGGTACCTGAAGCCTTCCGAGTTCAGCGAGTGCTTCGCTGGAAAAATCAGGGAGCAAGCCTCGCTCAAGCATTGCCCGACGGGCAATGCTCTGTAAAATGGCACGGTGGTGTTGGTTGTTTGCATTCATAAGATGTCTTTCTCATTTTGACATTAACCTGGCTGGGCCAAAGGCCACTGCTATGGCAAGACCGCCAATCAGCGCCCCTGTCCATGCTTACATCTTAATGGTCATTCTCCTTCTTGGATACGGATGACGGGCGCGACCTGTTTTTCAGTTTGCTGTCAGGGATACCGCTTTTACGAGCCTCCTGTTTCAATCGGCGTATGTGTGTGCGTTGCCCTTTGGACAATCGTTTGGGTTTTGTCTTGCTTGTCTTGGTTACCATTATGTCAACTCCTTATTCTGTCAATTTTTCAGCGTGGCTTTTCGTCATGGCGCCCCATTTCGTTGCCGCGCACTTGCGAAATGCAGCCATCGCATCGCACGGTGATGCGCTTGTGCTCCGCCGCCACAAAGCCATACGGTCGCCAGACTGAGCAATGACGCTTGATCAATAACGGAGTACAGCGGCGGCAGATGTCCCACCCGGCACTTTTTCTGGTTCCACGGCGTAGACTATTCCACCTTTCAAGTAGGTCTGAACAGCCGCCAGGTCCAGCAGTGGCTCGTCGCCAGACTCTATTTGATCATGTAATTCAATTTCATTTGTAACTGGATTAAAGACACCCCATTGCTGCACTCCGGCGGCGACGAACAACGTTTCAACCCGGCCGTGATAAGCGGCTGGGACGATCTTCTCCAATGTGTCTGCGACTCGTTCGCTTGCCTGACCGGCAAGTTGTTGGTAATGGGCGACAGCCTCTTCTTGTGCTGCCTGGAAGAGAGGTCTAATAATGTCCCAGGCGCTTTTGTGCAACTCGTCCGCGCTCAGCAAATCAGGGTTCCCCTTGATGACCATGTCTATCAAGTTCGGATATGTGTTGACCTCTTTATAGATCGGAAGCAAGTATTCGACTCCCGCCACCACGAGCGGCACCCGGTCTCCCTGAAGAAATTCCGTCAAGCCATCCGCGACAAGACGAAAGTAGCGTAGGAGATCATTCTTGGCGCTTTCACTGCCACCTCCTTGCCCATGGAATGTTACTGAACCGTCTCCGGCCATTCCTCCTGCGGAACCAGAAGTGTGGAGTTGAAGACTCGCTTGATGATCGTCGGATGGTATTGCTTCAGCCAAACTGCCAACTACCTGCCCGATGTCAACCTCGCTGACGCTATAGCGCGTACCGTTCAGCAACCTGACTTCGTTCTGGCTCAACGTCAGGATGTAGAATTGACCGTCACCAGTGAAGAGAGGCAGTAGCGGTTTGATGTGGAAGTGGTCCATGACAGCCACAAATTCTTCAAAATTCAATGGGAGACGATAGCGACGAACTCTGTTGGAAGAGAGAAAAATCGCCAGACCATCACTCTGATGCTGCCAGAAATAAGAATCCTGCAAGAACTTGCTGGCCGGCTCGAGCATTTTTTGCACATCGCGCGTGCTCACTCCCCGGGCAGATAGGCGCTTCTCAGCCTCTCCGAGCAGGTTTTTTAGCCGTATCGGATCCTGCTGAGCCTCCCTCCCAGTACGATGGGCCGGCATATAGATTGAAACACACCATTGCTGTTCTTTATGCATTAACTGTTCTAGTTCTGCTCTCGTCAAAATATCCATTTTCTTTCTCCTGGTGAAAATACTCTACATCTTGCGATACCCGCCTTCGACCAGTCCTCACCGCGCGGTTCGACGTGCGATGTTTTTGGCAACCGGCTATTTAGGCGCTTCCGATGTGCGCATCCTATTCTTTTTTATCTGATCGTCAGGAATACTGGCTCTACGAGCCTCTTGTTTCATCCGGCGCACATGCTTGCGCTACCCTCTGGACAATTGTTTGCGTTTCGTCTTGCCTGTCTTGGTTACCATTATGTCAACTCCTTGAAATGCTTCTGCGGTGTCTGTGGCATCGTGAAACCTCCAGCTTTAACCATGTGATGATTCCTTTCAAACTACAGGGCCACTTTGGAAGACGGTTTTACCGACGGCTGAACTCACTCAGGTTGCGCACTATGCTGATCACGTCGTCCCGGCCTAGCACGCCCTGAATTTCATCACCCACCATCACCGGCAATTGGTTGACGCCATCACGATCCATTTCTCCCAGAGCGTCTGCCAGTTCGGCGTCGGGTCTTATGCGCTTCATTTTTGCAACCGGTATCATCACCTGGGCGGCTGTTGTGGTTGCCCAATCAGAAGCTGGAATGGCTTTGACATTATGCAAAGTCAATAAACCAGCGACCCTGTCATCCTGTTTGACCACTAAACTGCGGCGGCCACTGCCCAGGATATGCTCCGTGACCAGTTGCTCCAGGGCGGCCTCTGGACTTACAGTGGTGTAGTCGCGGCGCATTGCATCTGCCACATGATGGCCGGCCAACAGGTCATGGATCGTTTGCTGGTGGATCTGTGAGGATGCGGCGGTTTCCAGGAACCAACCGATAAAGGCAATCCATAAGCCATTGCCGAAATTGCCGCTGAACATCTGCCACACTCCCAGGATGATAAAGCAATAGGCAATGAATCGTCCCAGGCTCGCAGCAATAAGGGTGGCCCGGCGCAAATTATGTGTGGTTCCCCAGATAATGGCCCTAAAGACTCGACCGCCATCCAGCGGGAAACCCGGGATCAAATTAAAGAGAGCCAAGGCGCCGTTTATATAAGCCAGGTACCTGGCGATGGCAAGCAGCGGGCCAAGCGCGCCGACAAGGGGTTGCAGCAAGCCAAAGAGAATGGCCAAAGCAAAACTCGTAACAGGGCCGGCAATGGCAATCCAGAATTCTGCGATGGCGCTGGGTGGTTCGGCTTCGATTTGGGCAACACCGCCGAAGACGAAGAGCGTGATGCTGCGTACCGAAATTTTATAGCGCAAGGCCACCACTGAATGCCCCAGTTCATGCAGTAGCACACTGCCAAACATTAAGATGACCGTCACCGCGCCCACGATCCAATACTGTGTCACGGGCCAGTTTTTGAATTTGGCGGGATAGTAACTGGTGGCTAACGACCAGGTGAGCAATGCAAAGATCAAAAACCACGAATAATCTAATCTGATCGGGATTCCGAGAATGCGCCCCAGGGAAATTGCGCTTCGGTTCATATTCGTTACATCCTCTCACACTTTTTGGGGAAGGAAAATTAGCTGACATGCAGCTCGGTCACCTGGCGGAAATGGAAGCCCATGATGGCCAGCGTGATGGCCAGTGGGAACAGGCGTGGACGCCGAAGTAGGGTCCAGAAAAAGAGCCGCCAGTATTGGACGCGTTCGACGCCGCGGATACCCAGTTGGTAAATGGACCGCCACAGGGCCAGGATATATTGCGGCTCCAATTGGACTCTGATTTTGGGTGGCTGGTACTCGCGAAGAAATGTCAAAACGCGCTTGTAATAAAACTTGGGCGCGTAGATCTGGTTTAGAATCTTGCGATAACCCTCCCGCAGCGGTTCCATGCCCATCTTGGGGATGATGTTGGTCGAGCCATCCACG